>JAQBZB010000140.1 GCA_027622275.1 Planctomycetota bacterium
AAACCAAAACGTCAAACGGCAAAACGAAATGCGAAAAAAACGACCCCCAAAGCTTAGTGCCATTGGGACGAGCCCGTGGGGGTCTCTTTCTTGCCGTGATTCCACGTTCTAACTCACTAATCTTTTGCTCCAACGAGACAAGCTCGTTGGGGGCACTTTTTTTGGGGGACATTCATGTGACATTGGTTTCTCTGAGAAACAGCGAAGACCCAGACAGGCCATGCGCATCATTGCCGCGTCCCGATCGTTAATGTGTCATGGCATAAACAACGATGTTGATTCCCAGCGGATACGCGTACTTCTCGGAGAACTCGCGGAAGTACGTTGGATCAACGCCTTCGCGCTCCCAACCGTCGCCGAGATCCGTGTTGTGGCAGATCAACGCCATCATGCGTCCCTTGTCGTCCAAGATGCCGCGATAGTGCGGTGTCTGTGCATCCCACCGTTCATACGTCCGGCCGGTCTGCATAAAGCCGATGCTTGGGATTTGAGGCTTGATGGCGAGATCATAGACGCAGTGAAATATCTCGTGACTGAGCGGCAACTCTTCCGGCTCGCGATCGGGAAACACCCGCTTGATCTGCGTGTAGAACTGATACCACTCGTCCTCCCCCCAAAAATCATCGACCATCAGGAAGCCACCATTATTAAGGTATCGCCGCAGTGCCACGACTTCTTCGTCCATCAACAACATGTGTCCCGGTTCGATGAGGTAAATGAACGGGTAGTCAAACAGCCGCTCGTCGGTCAGCTCCAGCACGATCCCGGTCGGATCAACTTCCAACGATGTCAGCTCTTGGAGCCGGAACGAGAAGTTGACGTCGGCATCCAGGTAATCGGTACTCCACTTCCCGTACTCGCCACGGTCGCTGTACGACGTGTACTTGATCCTCACAAACGTAAACGTGTCATGCTTGAACTCCTTGTCGACATCCCACAGCGGCACACCGCCGCGGTCTTCGACTCGCGAAGGGTCCGGCAATCGGCCACGATACCAGCGCTGCCCGAGACTGATACCACCAACGGTCAGCAGCAACATGATCGAGAAGAGCACGACGAGTCGGTTGGTTTTCACTCGTTGGTCTCCGGCGTGAGGGTGGTCGTCACCTCTTCCGTGGTCACCGCTGAGGGCTCTGCTTCATTCTCTTTCAACTCGTCCAAGATTTCGAGCAATTGGCGATGTGCGGCTCGAAACCGAGGAGCCTCTTCCAGCGACATCAGAATCTGACGCTTGGCCGCGGGCAAATCGCCCGTGCGGCGCAAGGCACAGCCGAGCCGATAGTGCATGTCCGCGGGGTCGATCGGGTCCATCTGAAGTAATGCGTTGAGTGACGTTGTCGCCAGATGATCGTCTTTCAAGTGCTCGGCGGCCGTGACCAAGGATCGATGCGGCGCGGGAAGCAAAGGATTCACCGCTAACAAACGCTCGCCGTTTTTGCGCACCTCTTCCCAATCGTCACGCTCGGTCGCCAAGTCGACAAGCCGCTGATAGGCAACGGTATGGTCCGCGCTGAGGTCGGCGATTTGCTGAAGGGTCGCGGTTTCAGCGGCGGTGTCTTTCAACTCTCGCTGCACGCGAGCCAACATGCTCGCGGCGGCAATTGACTTGGGATACAGCTTCAGGAGCTGTTCAAGGACTGTTTGTGTTTCTTGCCAACGCCGCTCGCCGAGCAGTCGGTTGGCGTATTGCTGAAGACCAATGTAGCTGTTGGGATGTTCCACGAGCCAAGCAGCCAGGTCGTCGAGCGAGATATCCTCCGGCAGATCGGGCTTCTCCCAGTCGGCGTCCGGCGCCAGCTGGCGAGCCCTGTTGCGGGCGTACTCGGCAAACTCGTGGTCCAAGGCATCGATCGAGCCCGAGTACCGATGCAAGGCGTCGTTGATCGACATGCCAGCACCGAGGTCGACAAGAATCCGCTGCAACGTCTCCAGGCCGTAACGCTCGACAAGATACTCGACGACCAGCGACGACTCGTAGTAGGCAAATTGCAAGTGCATTGCGCTCGGCGGCGACAAAAATGCTCCGCTCAACTTACTGACCGGTGTCAACGCATCGCCGAGGATCATCGCGCGATACTCGGGGGTCATCGTCTGGCCCCAAGTCGCATTCGCTTGTCGTTCCTCGTAGACCGAAATGCCTTCGCTCAACCAGCGCGGCATTTTGTTGTTAGTTTTTTGCAGCGTCACGACATGACAGAATTCGTGCCATAGCGTCGCTTGCCAATTCGTCGGTGTCGCGGTTTGTGACGCGGGGCTGTTCGCGGTGATCACACGACCGAAGCAAACGCCCAGAAATCCCGCTCCACCAGGCAGCCCGAACGTGCGGATGGCGAAGTCTTCTTGCTTGGGAAAGATTTCGACGATCACGGGATCAGCGACCGTCGTATCGTACTTGCTGCATAGCTGCTCTTTGGCACGCGACAGCAAGTCGATGACCCGTGGTCCGTAAATGTCTGCTTCCCGCGCTTCCATGCGGACGAGAAACCCGTCAGCGTGCAAGGTCCGGAACTTTGCCACGTTGTCTCGCAACGTCACAAGATTGTGAGCCACAACGCTATAGCCATCTCGTCCGTAGACATCCGTCGCCAGCTTCCAACCTTCTTCCTCTTCACCGAGCCGCAACAAGTCTTGAGCCAGTTGTGTTTGCGCGGGCAAATAGTCCCTATCAAACGTCAGCGACGTTCGCAGATGGGCCACGCCTTCGGCAAAGCGATATTTTTGTGAGAGCTTGCGGCCGATGATGTAGTCGACTTCGGGATTCGTGTCCCACCAGCCGAAAGCCAACTTGCGATAGTGCTCTTCCGTATCCGTCTCGTTCCGCAAATGAGCCAACACCGCGCGGTACGCCCACGCTCGGGGCTCGAGCATGTTGACGGCCATGACCCGCTCCAGCAACGCCTCCGCTTCCTCATAACTCTCGGCGTCGATTTCGTGGTCGGCCAGATACAGCAGCGTGTCGAGATGATTCGGGTTGGTCGCCAACGCGGCCTGAAACGCCGCTTCGGACTTCTCGCTGTCGGAAGACGCAAACGCTGCTCCAATTCCGTAATGGATGTCGGCGTCGGTCGCGTCCAGCTTCAACGCGGTGGCGAATTCTTCAGCGGCCAAGGCATAGTCATGTTTGCTCAGCGCGAGTTGTCCCGCCGCGGTATAAGCCGCCGCGTAGTCGGGACTCCGTTTCTTGACTTGGCCGTACAGCGCGTCGAGAACTTGTTTCGCATCGACCCCGCGATGCAGATAGAACTTGCCGAGTGCGATGCGGCTGGCCGGGTCGGTATAGCGCCAGCTGCCGCCATCCATCAGTTCGTCGATCTGATCCAATAACTCGTTCGCTCGGTCCGCCAAGCCATTGTGCAAACAGACGCGATAGCCAATCCAGCGCACGCGGACGCTCGACTTGTTTCGCTCGAGCGACGCTTCAAGGGTCGCGAGCGCGGCGGGGTACTGGCCCGTGGCAAGTTCCGCTTCGATCTTCAACTCACGCCATGTTTCGCTGTACTGACCTTCGTCGATTGCCGCGGAAGTTGCCTGGATGCACTCGGCGTGCTTCCCGTGTTTCAAGAGGGTCGTTGCTTCGGCCAGATCAACGGCGAACGAACGTTGCGAGACGGTTAAGAAAGCAAGAGCACACGACCAGCCAGCAAGCCGGCGACAGCGAACCGATGCGAGTCGGACGGCGCTCAACGTAGAGATGCTCGGTGAAAGGAACGACTTCCGTGTTCGTCGAAACAACATGCGTGATCCTATGCAGGTCCTTCTGCAACCGCCCGAAGTGGCGTTCGGCCGCGGCGACATGAGCCCCTGAGGGGCGTGAATTATTCTATCCAACCCCAAGCCTTATGCCAATCTTCGCAAAATCAGCGGATTCCCTTTGGCCCTTCCCAAGACATCCCTGACGGGCCACAATCGGAAGCCGAGCGATCTCGTACCTTGTACGGTCACGGATGAGACGTTTGGCGAGCGGTGGGCGTAAGCCCACTGATTGGTTAGCCGCGAAATCCACCATTATTGGGCTCACGCCCACCGCTCACCAAAAAGATGCCTTGTTCGGCCGCGCTGAGTATAAGTTAGGTCGCCCCGGCAGAATCCTCCTGTTTAACCGCTACGCCAACGGCGTGCGCGCGGAGCATCCTCAAGGAGGCGAGTTCGTTGGCCCAGGCGCACATCGCGCGATGGTGCAAGTTGTCAGCCCGCAGATCGGCGAGCGGATTTACGACGGGCCCTGAGTCGTACGCTGACGATGGTAACATCGACCGTGACTGTTGGGTCAAATTCATCGAGCATCGCGTCGGAGACAAGCGGATCGTTCGACTGATCCAGAAGTGGCTCAACGCCGGGATCATCGAAGGAACCGACTGGAGTGATAACGGCAAGGGCACGCCCCCCAACCCACGAAGCGTGTGTGCCCGGCGGTGATCTCACCGTTGCTGGCCGACGTGTTCCTGCACTACGTTTTCGATCTGTGGATCAACCAGTGGCGAAAGCGTCATGCGACCGGCGAATGCCTCGTGATCCCGGGCACCGACGCTTTGCGTTGGTCGGCGGATGACTTCGTGATCGGTTTTGAGCATGAGGCAGACGCCCGCGCCTGCCTGGAGGCCCTCGGTGAGAGACTCCAAAAGTTCGGCCTAAATCTTCATCCGAAGAAGACTCGTTTGATCGAGTTCGGTCGCGGCAGCGCGGCCAAACGTGAACGAGCGGGCCGTGGGAAGCGTGGTCCGAGGCTGGCAGGGATACCACGGTGTCCCCGACAACTTCAACCGCCTGGAACAGTTCGCCGATGCGATCACGAAGCTCTGGCGTCGCCAACTTCAACGTCGCAGCCAGCGCGGAAAGTCCCGCTGGAACTGGAGTCGGATGGGTCGCTTGGTGCGAAAGTACCTTCCCCGTCCGCGTATCACCCAACCCCGTCCCAACATCCGGCACCACGCCCGACTCAGAGCAGGAGCAGCATGAGGGAATACTTCACGTCCGGATCTGTGCGGGGGGCCGTCGGCAACGGCGGTCCCTACCGCGTTCGCCAAAACGGCTAACCTAAATATTAAAACTGGACGAAGTACTAGCCGCGTTCCGAACCAGCGGTCGTTTGATTATAAAGGAGTCATGAACTCCGACTCCCAGTTTCCGACCACGCGGCTGCGACGGTTGCGGTATCATCCGGCCGTTCGTCGACTCGTGCGCGAAACTCGCCTGGACCCGAGCAAGCTGATCCTGCCGCTGTTCGTCCGCACAGGCAGCGGGGTTCGGCAACCAATCAACTCGATGCCGGGACATGCTCAGCTGTCGGTCGATCTGCTGAAAGAAGAGGTCCGCGAGGCGGCGGGGCTTGGGCTGGGCGGCGTTATTCTGTTCGGCATCCCCGCCGAAAAGGACGAAGTTGGCAGCGATTCATACTCTGCCGACGGCATTATCCAGCAGGGAGTTCGTGCCGCCAAGGAAGCTGCCCCGGACCTGCTGGTCGTCACGGACGTCTGCTTCTGCGAATACACCAGTCACGGCCACTGTGGCGTCGTCAACGACAAGACCGGCCGCGCCGATGTCGACAACGACGCGACGCTGGAGCTGCTGGCCAAGCAATCGGTCAGCCACGCCAACGCCGGTGCCGAGATGGTCGCGCCGAGCGGCATGATGGATGGCATGATCGGAGCGATTCGCAGGGCGCTCGACGGCGAGGGCTTCAGTCACTTGCCCATCATGAGCTACGCGGCGAAATACGCCAGCGCGTTTTACGGGCCGTTTCGAGAAGCGGTCGAGAGCACGCCGCAATTTGGCGACCGCCGCGCCTATCAAATGGACCCGGCCGCTGCTGCCGGGCAAGCGATTCGCGAAGTGGAACTCGACCTCGCCGAAGGGGCCGACATCATCATGGTCAAGCCGGCTCTGGCTTACTTGGACATCGTTCGGCGGGTCAGCGAGCGGTTTCCAGGCGTGCCGCTGGCCGCGTACAACGTCTCGGGCGAATTCAGCATGGTCAAGGCCGCTGCCGAACAGGGCTGGATCGACGAGCAAGCGGTCGCGTTAGAATCACTCACCGCAATGACGCGCGCCGGCGCGAGTATCGTGCTAACTTACTGGGCGAAAGATGTCGCGCGTTGGTTGAGCTGACGCGTACGATGGCCTTCCAAGGCCGTCGATCAACAGAACCGGGAATCTCAACGGCCTAGCGATGACACAACCTGGAGGAGCAAGCATCATGCGACGTCATAACCGGCATGAATTGCACAGACGTTGCGAACGATCCGCAGTCCTTTGACCGGTCGTTTCTTCTGACGTATATGACCGGTAGCAGGTGCGCGCACACCGACTGCGCACAGTCTGCGCCAAGAGGGCTACGGAACTTTGTCGCTTGCGTCGGCTCGTTCGAATTCACATGACGACCTCGCAGAAAATGCCGAAAACAGATCTGCCCGAACCAGAATGGCAGGGGGCCATGGCGGAATTCCGCGCGCGGGCACAGCGGCTGTTTGAGGCCCAACGTGATCGTGTACGCCTCCTCGAAACTTCCCTCGCCGGGGAGTTGGCGACGTTCGATCAAGCGGGTGCGTGCTCGCAGCCATTCGTGGCCAGCAACCCGCCAGAGATCCGAGACACATCGCGGGAAGAACTAGAAGAGTTGCGGACACAACTTGCTCAGTGCCGCAAGCTTCTCAACGCTCGGGCCAGCGAACTCAAACAGTTGCGGAGCCTGCTGGCCGAACAAGCTGACAGCGGCACAGGAATTGACGTCGAAGCTCTGCTCGAACAACTGTCCGAAATGCGATTGGAACGCGACGAGGTGATCGGGCGGCTCGCGGATGCCGAACGGAACATCGAGCGGGCCAGTGCTGTTGACGCGGAACACCTCGAAGAATTGCAGCGCCGCTTCGAGGTCGCCGTGCGAGAGATTCGCGAACTGAAAGCAAAAAACACGGGCCTTCAGCAGCAAGCATCCCGAGGAGAGCGGAACTCGCCCGTCGCGGCTGCCGCGACGACGACGGGATTCGATTGGGAACAGCAAAAGCTTCGGTTGATGCAACAGCTTGATTCCGAATTTGACGAAAGCGACCCAAACGACAAACAGGCGAAGCTCTCGATCGAGAGTACAATTCGGATCACCGATCAAGTGATTGGCGAGAAAGATCGGCAGATCGCCGATTTGAACGCGCTGCTCGAAGACAAAACGGTTCGCTCGCACGAAGACCATTCGTCCGGGATTCTCGACAACGACGAACAGATCCGCGCGGAGCGGGAACGATTGAGCCACTTGGAAGACGAATGGCGAGGAAAGTTGCGGCAAGCGGAGATCGATATTTCCGTCGAACGCGCGAAGCTCGCCCGCGAGCGATCTGAATTCGAGGCGAAGTTGCGGAGCTTCGAGGAGTCGGGCGCCAACATCGCGGGCGGTAAGGCGACCTTGAAGCAATCGAACCGCTGGCTGAGCCGTCTTGGCTTGAAGGACGACGAGAAGTAACGCGTCGTACGATGGCCTTGGAAGGCCAGGGCTTTTAACATCTTTGTTTTCGGTTTTCTAACAAGCGATGAGTGGATACGTGAGTTCCCGCTTTGCAGCGTTTCCGTTTCGGTGGAGGTTTCTTGGGGCCTCGCACACTCTTGCGGTAGCTGCGGACGTCCACGTGCCGGCTGACAACACGAAGGAACCTCGCGACGCCGTCGGCTCGTCGGGGTGTCAGTGCAATCCACTCCTCGTCCGGGATCGCCGTCAGCAGGCCTTCCATCGGGGAAACAATATCCAACGCCACTTGGTATTGGCTCATGGCTTCCACGGCGTCTTGCTCGTGCTCCGCGTACAACGCCGCCAACAACACTGGCCGACAATTATAAGCGAACATCGCCAGGCAAAACTGAAACAACGCGCAACGCGGATAGCAGTTCGCTGGTGCCTCGCAGTTCAACGTCATCGTCAACACGTAAAAGGCGTTTTCAATTTCCCAGCGGTCGCGATAAAGCTGGGCCAACACGCAGCCGTCCGCGTCGTCCGCCGGAACGTTGCTGAGCACGTGGATCTCCGTGTCGCCGTCGCGTGTCGGCTCGACCAGCTGGACCGTGACGCGACGCACCACCAGCGTCTGGTCGCCCTCGGAAATCTCCATCGCCTGTTCGTCGACGATGCCGGAATCGATCTTCCCCACACGCTGGCGTTTTCCCAGCAATTTGCCTTTCAAACGGCCCTGTTGGCGGATCACGAAAAAGCCGAAATGGGCCGCCAGTTTGAGCAGAAACCGCACGCTACAAAAGTGACGATCCGCGATCACCAGATCGTTGGTCAACAAGTCGTCCAACACGCGGTCCAACACCGTCGATTCCTGCGCGTGAGCATCTTCCAACAGATAAGCTTGATCGAAGAGTCCCGTCTGATGATCGAAACGGCCGACCACCGTGCCGGGCAACGGCGCCGCGCACAAGCCGCGTGTTTCCGTCAGTCGCTTCTGCGTTTTCTGCAAATGATTGCCGTCCAGCGAAAAACACCGATAGCCCGGCAACACGTCCCACGGTTGGAAGTCCAGGTGGGCCAGCAAGGCCGCAGCTTGCTCGGCACTGTACCGCACAACGGCTTCGGAGATCTCCGGTTCGGTGCGGTTGAGCTTGCCATAGTAGGCGACAGCGGAAGTCCGCAGTTCGTCTTTGTACTTGCGATAAGCTTGGTTGCGATAAGCTTGGTTGCGATTGTCAACGGTTCCCAACACGATCTCGGCCATCGAGATGGCGGCAGTCGAAAACTTGATCGTGTCGTTGTACTGTTGGCTTCGGTTCAGTTCGAAGACCTGATCGAGTTTTTCTCCCATCAAAGTTTGCGCGATGCAGCGGGTCATCACGGTTAAGGGGTTCTTTTGAATGAAACGATCCATGATCGACTTTCCTGACATTGCGATTGCCTCCATGCAAGCATCAATACATCCTTGTATTGCAGTTACTTACAAGAATTCGCCGTCTTCAGGAAGATGTTAAAAGCCCTGGCCTTGGAAGGCCATCGTACTTTCATCACGCCAACTTGCTGAGTCGGCGGATCAGCCACTCGAGACACAGCACCCCGCAGATCAGGCCCATTAGCCAAGTCATCAGGATCCGCTCGAACTGCTTGTCGGGAGTGCCGGACAAGTAAGTCACTTGGTCTTGCGGTTCCAACAGGCTGGCGATCGGTGCCCGGCCCGCGCCGCCACGGTTCAACGCAGCATCGAAACCAACGTAGTACGCGCCACCAGTTTTGTCGGCAAGATCCTTCAGCAACGCATCGTTGCGTTGCGGTTGCTCGGTCTCGAGCGCCGGGATGCGCGAGCGGACTTCGCGGCTGAGCAATTCGTCGTCCGCTCCATGCGGCGTCTGTAGCTCGACGCGATAGTCACCTTCGAGGACGGCCGTGAATTGCGCCGAGTACATTCCAGCTCGTGCGGCATCCTCAACTTTGCGCAGCTCCAAGTTCGAGCGGCGTCCGTCCGGTGCCACGAGTGCCGCGGTTACTTGCGGCGCGGTCAGCGGTTCGTGTTGGGCGTCGGTCAGAATCGCTTGCACCGAAATGCTGTCGCCGAGCAGGCAACGGTCCTTGTCCACGAGCAAGACGCCGCGACTCGAATCGCGCAGCAACCGCCCTTGCGAGGCCCAGCGAATCAACTTGGTGTAATAGGCTTCGAAATAGCCGTCCTGGATGGCGCGCAAACGCCACATTTCGCCACTGGCTTGGAAGAAGACTCGCCCGGCACCATAGAAATGTCCCGCCATATAGATCGGCAATTCGCCATCCATCGACGTGTTGGGGTCCGAAAACCGAGCGTAGACGCGAGCGCCTGGCTTGGGATCCTTGACGGCGTAGTACCCATAAACTCCTGCAAACGAGGACCATGCTTGTTCGCTGAGCAGCGAATCGTCTTCCAGCCGGAGAAACTCCGCATCGCGTCCGTCCTGGGTGAACTGTAATGGCCAAGGCGTTTCGGCCGCGAAGCGACCGAGACTGAGCGTGGCTGAGCCGCGGCTGTAGAAGACCACGGGATAGAGTCCTTTAATGGCTTCGATCTTCGCGTCCGACTGCACGCGGCTCGCCCATCGCGGTGTGTGTACCGGTCCAGCGACGACGATCAAGCCGCCCGCCTTCTCGGCGACCCAGCGTTCCAGCAGTTGTATTTGGTCCTCGGCAAGGTCGCTCCAGTCTGGATCGAAGGCGACGATGCAATCGTACTCGAATAACTCGCTCGCTAGACTTGGGAATTCATAAATCAAATCGTCGGCCTCTTGGGCCATTCCCGGCTGTCCCGTCTGCAAGCAAACGACGACCGTCGTGTCGCGATCGCGGTACAGCAGGTTCCTGAGAAAACGAAACTCGCGAGCAGGGCCGCCCGCGAACAACAGCACGCGGTTCTTGCGTTCCACAATCTGAACCGTTGCCGAGCGCATGTTATCGCGTGCGTCTTGATCTTCCGGGGGCGGGATGAGCCGCAATCGATAAGTCCGGCGTCCTTGCTGCGTCGGAGAAACATCGAACTTGAGCACGACGATCTCGCCATCGGGGCCGAGCGTCACACGTCGTTCTTCCTCGAACGTCTCTTGCGCCGTCTCGTCGTTCGCGTTGGCTTCGGGAAGCGATACCAACTCGACGCGTACCGACCGGCCGACAAGCCCGTAAGCCTGCACATATCCCGTCATGCTGAAGCTGTCGCCGGGGTAGACTCGCTGCGGCGCTTCGAGATCGACGACACGGACGTTGGCCGGACGTTCGTCGCCACCCAGCCCAACTGCAAAGACCGGAATTCCAGCGTCTCGCGCGAGGTTGGCCGCCGCGTCCGCATCAGTCCCCGCATTGTTTCCCCCATCGGTGACCAGCACGATCCCAGCGAGCGGACCGCCACGTTCTCGATTCGTCAAGTAGCGGACGGCATCCGCAAGCCTTGTCTCCGCGCCGCGCGGAGCGAGCACTTCGGGCCAATCAAGCGGCGCTGGTTCCGATGCAGAAGATGCCGCGTCCGAAGAAAGCGGCGTTTCGGCAGTTGTTTCAGACGCCGGAGCCCGGCGACCCACACTTGACGTTTCTTGCAGACCGAGCATTGCGAGCAGCGGCACGTCTGGAAAACGAAGGTTGGCAACGGCCAGCACGATCAGTCCCACAATCATGGCCACCATCCCGATCAAGACCGTCCAGGAGCCGTCGCCATCCGTGCGTCGCACACCAAAAAACATCGAAATCGCAAACGAGAGCAGCCCGACGGCGAAGATCACGACCGCGACGGCTGCCGTGAACCTGGCTCCTCGCAGATCAACATCTCGGCTCTCGGTACTCTCCTGTGACGTCGACACCTCTGAAGTCCGACCGGTCTTCGGCAGCGAAGCAATCTCGGTGGGAGCGACTCCTTGATCGAAACGATAGACGACAACATCATGCGACTCGCGCAGCCCGCCGAGCAAATCGCCGCGCTGCATTTCGTCGACGACTGTATCAATGCGCCGCTGCCTGGGACCCGAACCAGCGGAGCCGTCCTGGATTCCCATGCTCAAGCTGGTGTCGATCAGCACGAGAGCCCGAGAGTTCTTGATGATCTGACGCTCGGCGCGCTTTTCGAGATCGAGGAAGTAGAAGAGAATCCCGGCGAACGCCAGCACCCGCAGCGCGAACAAAGAACAGCGCAAGGGCTTCGGCAGTTCAACGCCGTCAAAGTAATAGGTGACGGCGATGTAAGCGATGACCACAGCGCTGCCGATCAAGAGCAACAGCCATTGCCACCACTCGGTCATCGATTGCAAGCGGGAGAACTGATGGAAGACCGAAGTGTCGCCGGTCGCGAAAAGGATTGCGAACATCAGTTAGCCGCTCCTCTCGCCGGATGATAGCTCGCCGAGTAAGCCAACAACTGCTCGCCAAGCAACATCGCGATCAGCAAACACATCACGAGAAAGCCGCGGTTGTAACCGGCTTGCTCGAACAGATCGTAAGCGTATTCGTCCGCACCGCGGTACTTGATGGCCAGCGGCTTGAGCCGCGTGAGCAACTCTGGCGACGGGGCGAAGGCCACATCACCTTCACTTGGGTCGGGATTCAACGCGTACCGCCGGACATCAAAGTTCCCATCGCGAGTCGGCACCCACGCCTCGTAGATGCCGCCGCGGGCGACGCCGCTGCCTCCCGGTTGAGAACCCGCGCCATCGAGCGCGACTTGCAGCAAGGGAGAATCATTGCCAAGCGGCGTCGCGGTCCGCTGTTCGACCACCACCTCGTCGTCCAACTCGCCAGGGACGACGAATGAGACGTCCTTGAGATAATCGTCTGAGTTCAAGGCCAGCGAAATTGTCGAGCCTACGACGCGGGAATCGTCATGCTGGTTCGAGGCGGCGAGGTAGGCTTGCAGCTTTAACGCGGCGACGACAAAACTTGGATCGTGAGCCCAATTGTTCCATTGGGGCGCGAGTGTCGTGAGGAACGCGATGACGCGGCCGTTCCCGAAGCGCTTCTCGACCGCCAACGGATCTCCGTTGCGGAGACGTGCCAGGATCTCGACCGGAACATCCGACGCGGGTGTCCACGTAACGGGCGGCTGAAGGTAGCGGCGGATCGCCACAAGCCTGATAAACGGATTGCGCTCGCCATGAAAGATACTGAATACAGGATGGTTCTCGACCTCGAAGTCCGGAACATTTTCAAGCAACTCGATCGGGAGATCGCTGGCCCGCTCAACCGGCAGCGGGAAGAAACCCGCGCCGTCGCGATAGAGCTTCTGTGTGTAAAAGGCCGGGTTCACTTGCTCGCCGACGAAGACGCCCACTCCTCCACCGCTGCGGACATAGTTTTCCAAATTCTCGACGGCGCGATCGTCCAGTTGCTGAACATCGAGTAAATAGATCACGCGAAATCCGGCTAATGTTTCTGGCGTCGTGTCGCGCAGGAACGCCGGCGACTGAATGTCCGGACGGACACCGGTGTTCGTCCGCTGGCCCGGTTGAAAAGCCGACGAAAGGAAATAAGCATGCCGTTGCTCGAGGCTGCCGTCAATCATCAAGACGGGGTCACCTTCGGCAACATTGACAACACACCAGCGCCGGTTGTCCGTCGCCACGGCGTCGTCGGATAAGATGGCTTCCACGACTTGCGGCCCAGGCTGTGGAAAGAATACCTGCACTCGCCGCGTCGCCGTTTCTCCGGCAGGAATCTCGTCGATCAGGACCGTCGGCGGTTCATCGAGTTTGGCAACCACTTTCCCCGGTTCGCTCGAAGCCACGATCGCTGGATCGTAGTAGTGCGTGCGGACCTTTACCTGGACCTTGCGTGCCGCTTCGTTGCCGTTGTTGCGAACGGAAACATTGACGAACAGAGGCACGCCGGCGGCCCGCGTACCAGGTTCCGGTTGAAGCTCGGTCAGCGTGAGGTTCGCCTGTTGCTTCTCGACGCATCCTACAAAGTGAATGTCGGTGGCGTGGCGGTCCGCTTCACGCAACAACGTGAGCATTTCAGTAGGCGATTCCCACTCCTTTTCACGGAAGTCAGACAGCACGTAGACGATGTTGTTTTCGTCCTGATTCTGCTCCAACAGCTGATTCAGGACGAGCACCGCCTGGCGCGGCCCGGCAGCTAACGCCGTGACCTCCATGCCGCGGCGTTTCTCTTCGATCAAGACGTCGAAGCGCGAGTCGACGAACTCGGCGTTGAGGTCGGTGATTTGAGCAACGTCCGCGTCGTCCGCGTCGCGGTCGATGATTGTGGCCGCGCGCGAGAAGCGGATCAACGTGAACTTCTGTGGCGAATCCTGCCCCATGGCTTGCGTCGCGATATTGCCGAGCGCCTGCTTGGCCTTATCAAAAGCACTCGCACCGCCGGTTTGCTCGGCCATCGAGTAGCTGTCATCGAGCAGAACGAAGTGGTGCGTCGTTGTCGATCCGAACAATGCCAGCCACTGTTTTTGTGTAATCCATTGAGCCACCATCGCGACGACTAACGCGACAGCTGCCATCCGCATCAACAGCAGGAGGAATTGCTTCAACCAGATCCAGCGCCGATGCTTCTTGTAGCTGCGCAGCAAAAACTCCATCGCAGCCCACTGCACCCGGCGACGGCGCATCAGGTTGATCAAGTGGACCAACAGAGGAACCAGCGCGAGCAGGAATCCCCAGGCTAAGGCTTGATGGACGAAAGTCATGTGTGGTCATTTGTCATTGGTCACTTGTTATTGGTCATTGGCAAATGACGAATGACAAATGATGAATGACTCCTCAGTTTTTGCGGTGCATTCCTAGACGGTTGCTCAAGTACGAGGCGAGGGCGGCGTCGAGAGGATCGCTGGTTCGGATCAGCGCGTAGTCGACTTTGTTGCGGGCACAACTACGGCGCATTTCGTCGAGAAACTCATTGATGGCGTTCAGGTATCCTTCGCGGAGGGCTCGCGGATTACAGTTCAAGTAGTCCAGCGACTCCAGTCCGTCGAAGCGGGTCGGGCCGGTGAAAGGAAAGTCCAGCTCATCGTCGTCCATGATGTGAAATACCATCACGTCATGTCCTTGGCGGCGAAGCAGCTTCAAGCCTTTGAGCACGGCCTTGGGATCGGCTAACAGATCCGAGATAACGACCATCATCCCGCGTCGCGGATAGGTCTCGGCGACTTTGCGGAAGATCGCCTGAATGTTGGTCTTGTCACGTGGCTCGGTGACCGAAAGGGCGTCGATCACCGCCTGCAAGTGATTGCGTTTGCTGCGGATGGGAACCTTGGTCCGCACGTCTTCGTCGAACGCCACGCAGCCAACTGCATCTTGTTGCTTGAGAATCAAATAGGCCAAACTGGCCGCCACGGTGCAGGCGTATTCGCATTTATTCAAAGGGCCATTGCCGTAGCTCATGCTGGCCGACGTATCGACGATCAGCGTACAACGCAGATTGGTGTCCTCTTCGTACTGTTTGATCACCATCCGGTCTTGCCGCGCCCAGACCTTCCAGTCGACGTGGCGCAGATCGTCGCCGACCGCATACTCGCGATGCTGAAGGAATTCGACCGATTGGCCAAAGTAGGGGCTGCGGTGCATCCCGGACAGGAAGCCCTCGACGATGTGCCGCGCCCGAAGTTCCATCCGCGAAATGCGTTTGATGGCTTCAGGATGCAAAAATCTTTTGGAATCGGGCATCGGTGGTCAGTTCATCTTCCTTGGTGGGAGTCACGGCGAGCAGGCGGTCGATGATGTCGTCTTGCGTCACGCCATCGCTTTCGGCTGTGAAGTTAACTACCAAACGATGACGAAGAACAGGCTTGGCGAGGGCTTGGATGTCGTCTGTCGAGACATGCGTTCGGCCGTGTAGCAAGGCGCGGGCCTTGCCCCCCAAAATCAAGAACTGCACGGCTCGCGGACCGGCTCCCCAGCCGACCATCTCTTCGACGAAATCCGGAATGCCGGGGCTCCGTACGCGAGTCTGCCGGACGAGCGACAGGGTATAGCGAATAACATGGTCCGAGACCGGAACTTCGCGGACAATTCTTTGCAGTTCGAGGATCTCTTCACCGCTGAGCACCGCCGAGACTTCGTTCAATGGCGCCGCGGTCGTCCGCCGGGCCACTTCAAACTCTTCGTCGAAGCTGGGGTAATGCACAAAGACCTTGAACATGAAACGGTCTTGTTGCGCTTCGGGAAGCGGATAAGTTCCTTCCTGTTCGATCGGGTTCTGGGTCGCCAGCACGAAGAACGGATCGCTCAGCGGATGCTGCACTCGTCCGACCGTGACCTGGCGTTCTTGCATCGCTTCGAGCAATGCCGCTTGCGTCTTCGGAGGTGTTCGGTTGATTTCGTCGGCCAGCACGATATTTGCGAACAGCGGCCCCTCGAGAAAGCGGCGTTCGCGGGCGCCGGTCGTCCGGTTCTCTTCGATGATCTCGGTGCCGGTAATGTCCGCCGGCATCAGATCCGGCGTGAATTGAATACGGCTGAACGAAAGGTTCAACGTCTTCGAAAGGGTGCTGATGAGCAGCGTCTTCGCCAAACCCGGCACACCCTCCAGCAAGCAGTGACCCCGGCTGAACAGACAGATCAACAGCTCTTCGATCACCTGCTGTTGGCCGACGATGATTTGCGATAGTTGATCGGTAATCTTCTCGCGCGCTTCGCCAAGCTTACGCACGGCGGATGCGTCAATGGTGAGCGTCTCGTGATCGTGACCATCTGTGGCCATGCTGTAGCACCTCAATAAAGTTCAACAAAACCGCCATCCAAAGCGGTCGGGGGATCGGAACTCGCTGTCTTCAGGAGTACTGCTTCCAAACGAGCACGGGTCCGAAAAACCTGATTTTGTCGGTTGTTTCGCTCGACGTGCCTGACCACGACGCCCCTCCTGCTCAGAGCGGGCACCACGGCTCTGTACGAGTGTAGCACCTCGTTAATTATTACCTAGTCTATGTGTTCTGCATACTTTACGGGCGGGAAGCATCACTTCTTGGGTGATTCATCATCAAACGGATTGGTTGGCTCTTCGGCGGCAGTCTGTTGCTTGAGCGAATTGAACAGCGCTCCAGCCATGTTCGCCAAGGTACTTCCGCTGGAAGTCAGGCTCGACGCAGCGCCGGTTTGGGCGGGGGGAGTGGGAGGCGTGGGAGCGTCCGTAAAGCTGACGGTGATGGTCTGCCCAGGCAGGGAAATCGTTGATGTCGTTCCTGATTGATTCGAGACGACATTGTATTCATTGACCTGCGTGGCGATGTCGTCCTTGGAGTAAAGGACCCGACCGTCGCGTCGATCGATGCAGAGGACCGACGCCTGTTTGACGTCCTCCGCCGAACGGATCGTTTGTGGGTTGGACACATTCCGGATGAACCACAGAGCAGGTGAATTCGACGGCTGCTGGAGCACGAAGCCGTGCTCGTCGATAAACGCGGGAACTTGCCAACGTAATCGGCCCTCTGTCCGGTCGATCATATACATGCGGCCCGTTGCAATTGGTGCGTCGAACGCGTTCGCATTACGGACGGTCCTTGACGTTGGCTGGTTTTGCACCGGGTCGGTATTCGCAAACAGAATGTAATCGTCGCCGCTGGGGACCACGCGCAGCGAATGCAGGCGGTCGTCGCGTTCGAGTCGCGTTCGAATCACGACCCGATCACTGGTTAACGAATGCATCACGAAGCGTCCGTTGGTATCGAGCAAAGCCAGCATCCCGTCGTCCGTCAGCGTGGCCTTGGCGTCCTGGCTGACGTCTTCCGCCCAGATATCACGCTGCTCCCAAATGTCCCGGAGGTACAAGCGGTAACGAACGTCATGTGTGTCCCAGGCCAGCACGAATCGTCCGGTCGTGGTCCATCGACTTGCTTGGGCCGGGAGCGGGCGACGGCCGAGCAGCATTCCATCCGTCATGCGATAGATCGTTGCCTGATCGACGCTGGGCGGGATCACGATGACGTAATCAGCATCGCCCGAGATCGTGGCACCTTGTTCAACGCCACTTTGCGACCACGCCACGCGCCCGGTCAGTGGATCGACGCAGATCAACGTCCGTGCTCTCTGATAGACCACGCCACGCCGGGTGACCGGGCCGAGCGAACTGACCGCGTGGCCTGTGTCATCCAGGTTCGCCCGCAACGGCCGAGGCAGCGGATCGAACGGCGGTTGGGCGCGCGGCTCGGTTTCCAGGTTCGAGGTGCGGGAGGTGACGGCCAAACGCCAACGGACGGGTTCGTTGCGGGCCAGCGTGTTGGCAAGCATATCCACGCCGATCAAATCGGCAGCGAAGTAGATGACGCCGAGCTTTCCAAGCAAATGAGCCCGATCCAAGCCGTTCGCCGCCACTCGCTCGAGCGGCACGTCCATGAGTTTGTTGCCCGCGGCGTCGCGAGCCACGATGGCATTGGAACGTGCGACAAAGCCGAACGTCACATCAGGATTGGGCGTTCCCGCAGTCGTGTAGACCGGGAGCGTTGACGAATGCGAGAGGAGTTCTGAACTGGATTGACCCGGCTTTTCTTCGACTTCGACAGCTCCCCACGGCCAGCGCCGCTGGGCACCAAAGTCGTCGCGCAAAACTGGATCGGACTGCGCTTCCGCAAACAAGGCAGCTCCGGTCGTCTCACCGATGCAAGCGACCGCTGCAAATTGATTGCCGAGTTCCTTGTAGAGTTTCGTCGCGGCGGCCGTTTCGCCCGCTCGCTTGTACAGCAATGCCATCCGGGCAATCGCACCGCCGGCGATCGCGCGATCAGCATGATCCCGCATCGGAGCCAGCAGCAGTTCCGCCTCGATCAAACGATTCGCTTCGATCAACCGATCCGCCAACGCGAGCCGAATTGGATCGCATGCCGAATGAAAACCGAAGTGGTCGACGTCGTTCTGAAGTTCGGCCAGCGGTCGACTCCCGCTCGACACGGCGCGGCTGGCGACGTACCCGTCGAGCTTCTTGCGGACGGCTTCGTCATCCGACTCGAACAACTGGGCGAGGCGAGCTTGAATCCAACGATCCGACTGGACTGACCATGACGAATCTTGATCAATCAGCAACGGCTCCGATGCTGCCGGCCCGCCAGCCGATTTCAACGCCACGTCGGCTAGTGCCAGGTAAGCGTCGACCGCGCGTTCCGATTCACCCAACTTGTGACAACCTTCCGCCGTCAGACGCCAGAATTCGGCGAGCTGGGAGGGGAGATCGATCAATGGCTGAACCTGCTCGGAACGCCCACGGTGCGCGGCGAAGTCCAGCTTGATGGCCGCCAAAAACGTCGACACCAACAAGCCGCGGACAGCGTCGTCATCGGGATCAAGCTCATGAGCGCGCCCCAACGCACGTAGAGCTTCTTCACTCTTGCCGTCCTGCAAGAACAATTCGCCCTGACGCGCCAACGCCCACGCATCGTCGGCGTTCTGCTCCAGTCTTTCCGCCACACGACTTCTCAAAGACGCGATCTGGAAATAGGCCGCGACCGAGCCCGCCGAGTGGGTGACGATTTCGTCTTTGAAGCAGATCAAGTTGCCCAGCGGTGTTGGTGTCGCCGTCCTGCTGAGAATCTCACCAGTGGCTAGAGAAACCCTGATGAGCGTGGACGCTGTTGTCGGCAAGAAGTAATCGCCGCCGCTTCGAAAGCCGCGGCCGCTTGGCATTTCCGAGTCGGCTTGCTGTAGTTCGACGGGTTTCTCCCAAGTCGGATGACCATCCTGCATGTCGAGTGCGACCAATTTGTGTTTACAAACCACCAGGGCTCGACCGTCGTGAATGCAACCGACGTACAGGGCATCGGCCAGATCGCCATCGCGGGCCGCCTGCCAGCGAGCTTCGCCGTCTTCCATGTCAAGGTCGAGGCAAATGAACTTCTCCTCATCGACTGGCGTCAAGAGAACCGCCCCGTCGCTGATCGTGACGGAAGCATCCATCCACCGGCGCTCCGAATAATCGGTGGGAATCGTGAACCCAGGGTTGAATGCCTGAAACTGTTTCGCAGGCCGCGACTGCTTGTACTGGTATCCCCACATCAACGAGCGAGTTGCAATATCGACCGCGACGACGGCCCCTGCCGACGTCGGACATATCAAGACTCCGTCCGAATACGAAGGTGCCGCGCCCGCCAGACGCCTCAGGATGTCTTCATCAATCGAAGCACGGTCGACTTGAGCTAACTGTTGCGACCATTCCTGCTTGCCGGTGGCGGAATCGAGGACAACGAGCCGCATCTCCTTGTTCAGTTCCACCATCGCGTACAAGTGTCCCGCCAACGGCAGCGGCGGCCCGAGGAAGAACGCCCCCGCGAGCTGCGGCTCGTCCAGTCCAGTCTCTCCGCCAATCATCCAACGCAACGAACCTTGCCGCCGCAGGTCCAGCGCAACAAGTTGATTATGGCTCTCCGGGGAATCCGGATTGCGGATACGATTGCCGTTGATCACAGTACGATATGCACTTCCCAGCGACATCGCGTAATGGAGATCGTCGAGCATGTAGACCGCTTCCCCGTCACTGCTGATCTGCCCGTAGGGTGTGTCTTGCCAGAGCCGTTGGAAAAGCTTCTCCCGCCGGGCTGTCAATTCATCGCCGCCGGTATTCGAACGATTCGTCAGCGAGACATCGTCATACGAGGCGCTCCACCACGGGTACTCCCACACTCGCTTTCCGGTCTCGAAGTCGATCGCGAGCAATCGTTCCGGCGTCCGCATCAGCACCACGTCGCCCACGGCCAGCGGATGCACGGAAGGCAACGCGGCGATTCTCTGTTCGATCTTGTCGACACGAATCTCCTCAATCAAGCTTTCGTCCGTCGGGTCCGATGCTGTGGGAATGCGCCAACGAAAGCTTGGCAGGGGCACGTCTCCAGCACTTGCGGCATTGCGTGCCACGTCGCCCCGAAACATCAGCCAATTGGTCGCTTCCCGAGTGCCGCGAGTGGGTTTTCCGGCGAGCTGCTTGGTGAGCCACACCTGGATGTTTGAGCCGCTGAGCGAATCAGCGACACGCTCACCGCCGACTTGAAGTGCGAAATCAGGGAATCGAGTACGGAGGCCTTCTAATGCCGCACGAGCTTTCTCGGGGCGATCGGCCCTGGCCCAGCAAGCCGCTGAAAGGAGCGACAACTCGGGCTCAAATCTCCGGGCGGCGTTGGGCACCTGCACAAGTCGTTGCAAGCACATGGCGGCCGCCAACGGATGGCCTCGGTCAAGTTGCAATCGGCCCAGCAGCAGCGTGGCTTCGTAACCGGCCTGCGTATGAAAATACTTTCGTGCCACCTCGGTGAGCTGAGTGATGTCACCGCTTGCCACGGCTCGATCGAGCAGTTCCTTGGCATCTGCGCCGAATTGAAGTTCGTAGAGTTCACGGGCCGTTTCGGGGAGCAATCCCAACAACCGCTGCGCTTCGCCTTTCAGACTTGAGCGAACGACGGCGGTGTTTATCGGTCCAAAAAAGTAGTCCTGCTTGACATCGTTTTCCAAGTCATCGCCGGTTTCTTCCTCGGCGAGCAACACCCCCAACTCGACGACGGCGTCACCAAAACGCCGCTCGTCGATCGCCAGTTTCGCACGAACCAAACGCTGTCTGAGCGAGCGGGGAGCGGAAAGAAATGCCGTGACAAAGCCGTCGTCCTGGGCGGCAATTCTTCCGGGCGTCATGATCGAAAACGCTGTCGCCGACAGAATGAGAAGGGTGACTGCAAATGATCCAGCGACAGTTTTCATCAGAAATTAGCTCTTTTCGTGGTAGGCGGGTTCCAGCACCTCTTCCCGGGTGATCCAGGCAGACGCCAGTTGGAACAGACCGATCCCAAACGACTCTGGCAACGCGCCCGTGATTGGACTTGCGGTTTGTCCTAACTCGTTGTGAAAAACAATCTTATTAAAAGGGGCCGGTTGTGGCAAGTTTTCGTTTTCGCACTTAAACATACATGCGAAATCGCTGCCAGGAGGCGGCTCGCGGGCGGCAAGATGCCTGTCACGCTCGGGCGAATAGCTTGGCAAAAGCCGACAACCTTGGAGTTTTTCGTAGTTTTTGTGGCGTTTTGGCGTTTGACCTGCTTGCAATTTTTCTTCTAATGCTTCTAATCATCGCGTTCTGAGCGTAAACAGACGTCTGTGTTTCTATAATCCAGGTAAACCTTACTAAGGAGGGTAAACCACCATGGCAAATGTGGCAGGCGACAAACCGCCCACAAAGACTGAAATCCTCACCAACATCTCCGAATCGACTGGCCTGACAAAGAAGCAGGTACAAGCTGTGTTCGAGGCGATGAACGACGAAATCAACAAGGCGATCGGTAAGAAAGGGCCTGGCGCGTTCACGATCCCTGGATTGTGCAAAATCGTGCGTCAGAACAAGCCCGCCCTGCCAAAGCGGATGGTTCGCAACCCGGCCACCGGCGAAATGGTTGAGGCTGCGGCAAAGCCAGCTCGCAATGTCGTCAAGGTGCGTCCGCTGAAGGCTTTGAAGGACATGGTCTAAGCTCAAATTGCGTTGCATCGCGAAGATCCGATCAAACCACTCGATTCGCCTGAATCGAGTGGTTTTTTGTGCGCGCCCAGCGAAGCTACTCGACGCGCCCAGCGAAGCTACTCGACGAGGCGACCTGTTCGTGCGTCGCAAAAGAAACCCACACATGCGGCAAGGCGGAGAGTTTTGCACACTCTCCGCCCCGCGTGACGCCGTCGACGGTGATGGCTGCTGCCGCCTACGCGACTTCCCAGCCGCTGCGATACTCTTTGCGGAGATACTTGTCCGCTGCTGGGCAGTTAGTCGCCTTCAAGGATTTGGCGTCCCATTCGAGGGCTTGCCCAACTCGATACGAAACATTGCCGAGAAGAACGGCTTCGGTCAGCGCTCCGGAATAGTCAAAGTTGCAGGTCGTTGGTGAACCTTCTTTGCAAGCCTTGATCCACTCGGCGTGATGGCCGATTGAGCGCGCGATGGTGGGCGCGGGGGGCTCGAAACCTTTGAACTTCTCTTGCGGAAACAAGCGATAACTGCCGTAGTCCGCGAACATCATGCCGTCCGTGCCAACGAACATGACGCCCGAGTTGGGAACCCGCTCGCCTTCGACTTGCTTGGGGATCAAATCGTCGTCGTACCACGTCAGCTTGACCGGCACCAAGCCGTCCCGTTCCGGATACTGATAACGGACGATCAAACCGTTGGGACAAGTTTCGGGATGAACTTCGGGGCCTTCCGCTTCGCAGTGTGTTGGATGACGCAGCTTCAACGCCCAGAACGGCAAGTCCATATAATGACAAGCCATGTCGCCGAGCGTTCCCTGGCCGAAGTCCCACCAGCGGCGCCACTGCGCCGGATGATAGCGGCCGGCCGCAAAGGGACGTACGGGCGCCGGGCCGAGCCACACATCCCAGCTGAGTGTCGCCGGTGGATCTTCGGCGACTTCGGGGCGTTCGCCGCCGCCCCAGCCTTTGCCGCCAACCCACACGTGAACGTCGGTGACGTCGCCGATCGTCCCGGCTTGGATGATCTCGACCACCCGGCGATAGTTGTCGCCCGCGTGAATCTGTGTGCCGAGCTGTGTCGCGACGCCGTGCTCTTTCGCCGCCTCGGCAATCAGACGCGACTCCTGGACCGTGTGCGTCAACGGCTTCTCGCAGTAGGTATGCATCCCGGCGCGGATCGCGCGGATGGTTGCCGGCGCGTGGCTGTGATCGGCAATGGCGATTGTCACGGCGTCTGCCTTGCCGGCTTCCATTTCGATCAATTCGCGATAATCGACATAGGTCCGCGCCGAGGGAAACGTGGCGACGGCGCGGTCGAGGTAATTCTTATCGATGTCACACAACGCCACGATGTTCTCGCCCTTGACGTTGCCGATGCTGAACTGGGCCTGGTTGGCGGTACCGATGCAAGCGATGTTCAGCTTCTCGTTCGGCGAGACAGAATCCCGAGCCGCCAGCTCGCTCCACACACCGCCAGCGGCTGTAGCCGCGCTAGCCGCCGCCGCTGTCTTCAAAAAGTCACGTCGATTGTAGTTAGGCCGACTCGGCATATTCGTGCTCCTGTTTAGAAAGTGATTAACAACAACTTCCCGATTCGAGTTTCGGGAGGGCGATTCGAGTTTCGGGAGGGCGAGTTAAGTTTCGGGAGGGCAAGTTAAGTTTCGGGAGGGCGAGGCTCCT
>JAQBZB010000141.1 GCA_027622275.1 Planctomycetota bacterium
CATCCTGCGTCAACAAGACAATCCCTCGACGCCGCGCCAACCTCTCCACACCTTCCGCGAATATTTACTACGAATTGACCTCAACCCGTGATAGCAATGACACTTATGCCGCCACTTCTCCTTTGGCGCGCCGAGCGCATGTAACTGTAGCCAAACGGACCAGCACTTCTGGATACGAATCCTGGCTGGCTCAAATCATTTTTGAAGTAGGAGGCAAAGCGATGAAACGTTTATTCTTGATACTGGCGGCAATCGGTGCGTTGGCTGTCCTCGGAACGCCAGCGATGGCTGCCGACCGTTACGGCTACTATGGTGCCCGTGCGAACCACAATGCCCACCATGATGATCTTGACCATCGAGCTTACCATCGTAGACTGGATCACCGAGATGCGCACCGCTATCCAATGACTTGGCGGGGCCATGAAGCCTTACACGATAACCTGAATCACGACGCG
This sequence comes from Planctomycetota bacterium, assembly GCA_027622275.1. Classification (GTDB taxonomy): domain Bacteria; phylum Planctomycetota; class Planctomycetia; order Pirellulales; family Pirellulaceae. The sequence continues at coordinate 456 of JAQBZB010000141.1, forward strand.
TACCACGACCAGCTTGAGCATCGAAGCGCCCATCGCAGTAATGCCTATTCGCCTTACCGAAGTTACGGCTACGGCAAATACAACGGCTTTGGCTACTACGGGCGAGGATTTTCCTTTCGGATTGGCTACTAAAGCAACTAGAGATTGACATCTTGGGACCAGGTCCGCCCGTTGTCGCTCGTCGATTGCGGGCGGTCGTCTGTAACAGAGGTGACGGTTCGTCCCGTGGCCTCGATTGGGTCGAGTCCCGGCATCGCGAACGTGCCCGAGTGCGTTCCGCACTGACGCCATTTGATCGCGATGCCTCCCTCGCTTACCTCCGGTTGAGAGTGATCGTAATGCCAGTCCGGAAAAGCTGTGTAAAGTGCCCGCAGCATGTCGAGGAACCGCGACTTGTTGAGCGTCCGGCCAAGCGAGACGAACGCAAGATCCTCCGACACGGCGCTCGCGACCATCCGTACGTCGTGCGTCTTGAGCGCGTTAATGTAGCTTTGGAGAACCGGCGGGACGTCGTCCATGCTGGGCACCTGGAATGTCGTAAATCGGAATCCTAGACTCGGGCTTGTTTACCGTCATCCGCACGCGAAGCCGTCAGTGTGGGGCAGTTTGCGACGCATCCCGATCGTAACCGACGGGCTGTTCACTTTGCAACGCAGTTGGTTGGCGACGGTCTCGTCGTCTTCCACGTGTTTGGATGACTGACCGTGACTTCCCAGCCGAAGCGTCGCGACTAAAACACGAATGTGAAGTGAGGCTCAAAGACTCACTGGCTGGGAATCCTCAGAGGTTGGCTGTCCGGCTTCGAGAAAGCGTTTCAACGCTGCCAGCCTGCGGCACGTTTCACGATAAAACACCCAACCGACGATTGGTTCAGTGACAAATGCTAGCCAACTCGGCTGCGACTCAAAGTTGTACCGGTAAGTGACGCGAGTGGCCTTGTTATCGATGCGTTCCTGTCGAATTGAAGCGGCAAATGACCGAAGAAAGAGTGGGCCATTTGTCATGTTCACAGCAGCAACGCGGGGCCGCGTGAACGAGACGTAAACCGTATCCATCGCCAAGCCACCGACGGCCCACCGTGCGACGCATCGAGAAGAAACACCGCGATCAGCAAAATGAGCACCATTCAACAGTCGAGCCTCGCGGAGGAAAGGATCCCAGTCGAGACGTCGAGAGTAGTCGTGAATCAGGTCGAAGATCACTTCTGGACCTACGTGGATGTCGATGGTGACAGAAGCACTTGGCATGGCGAAACCTCACTGACGAGATAACCGCCACTGAACAAGGGCCTTAACAGCAGGCTTGTCCGATGGCGCTAGTGCGATGAGTGGTGCCAGTCCCGTGGTGTCACCGGGTCTGGCTTCGCCTACAATCGTCTGGATACGCTTCCTAACCGGCCTGACCACGCACGAGAGGACGGACGTAATCATGTTCCGATCACAAGCATCACGACGTTCATTCCTGAAGGCGACCGGCGGTCTGGCTCTCGCCGGCTCCGCCCCCGTGATTCTTGGAGCGGAGGACAAGAGTGGTACGAAGCCGCCGGTGGTTGGACCGGAAGGACATCGCTACGAGGTGCATCATGACTGCATGCAGATCCCCCCCCACATTCGTTGGCAGGATACGCATGGGGTCGCCGTCGATGCCGCAGGACTGATCTATGTGAAACACCGCACGATGACACCCGAACCGCAAGACGCCGTGGTCGTGTTTGATCGTCACGGCAAGTTCGTTCGATCGTTCGGCAAGGAATTTCACGGAGGCGGACATGGGATCGATATTCGACGTGACGGCGGCGAGGAGTTCCTCTATCTCTGCGACAATAAAGGTTATATCGCCAAGAGCACTTTGAAGGGCGAGATCGTATGGAAGCAGGCGGCACCGAAGATCGCACCTTATGAAAACGCCATGCCTTTCGAGGTGAAGACGCCAGGTGAGTACGGCAAAGGACACCTGTTTAGCCCCACCAACATAGCGTTCTCGCCCGACGGCGGTTTTTGGGTCGGCGACGGATATGGCTCGCACTACATCATCCAGTACGACAAAGACGCAAAGGTTGTCGGCTATTTCGGCGGAGCAGGTGACGGTCCCGGCCAACTGCGCACCCCGCACGGGCTGTGGTGGGACGATCGGCAGGGACGCGAGCCGGCGTTGGTTGTCGCCGATCGGGCCAACGCGAGGTTGCAATACTTTTCCGCCGCGGGCAAGCATCTTAGCTTCTTTGAAGACATGCTGTTCCCCGCCGACATCGATCTCCGCGGTGATGTGATGCTGGTGCCCGATTTGCACGCGCGAATCACCTTGCTCGACGTCAACAACAAGGTGATCGCACACCTGGGACACGACCCAGAATGGCTCAAGCAAGTGTTGGCCGACAATTTCGCCATGCGTCGGCAGCCCCAGCGCTGGCAGGCAGGCAAGTTCATTCACCCGCACGACGCGTGCTTCGACCACGATGGGAATATCTACTTGGCCGAGTGGGTGGCAATCGGACGGGTGAGCTTTCTGAGGCATGTCGAATGAGTCGTACTGATGTCGGCACGCGATCCAAAGTGAAACGGGACGTCGCCTGGATTACAATGCCCCCATGCCCAGTGAGCGAGACAAACCGAGCGACTCCCACCCATGTTTTACCAACACGACAAGACGAGACGTTGGTGGCCCCAGTTTACAATTCGCGAGTTGTTCCTTTGGATTCTCGTTGCCGCATCGATCGCTGGATGGTGGAGCCATCGAAACGGACTCCAAGAGCAAGTTGACGAAGCGCTGGATAGAATTCAACTCCTTGAGACGTCCCAGTATTTTGATTCAACGTCTTCGTTGCGGTGATTCGTTAATGACCTCCCAGCACGACAAGGCGAAGCGGTGGCGACTAAAGTTTTCGGTTATGGTTTATGAAGTGTTGCTTCCACCGATGTGAGGGCTCTGATGGCTTCTGGAAACACTCGACGACACTTTCTGAAAACAATCGCGAGCAGCAGTGCGGCGCTCGTCTTCTCGTGCGTTGCCCCGGCTTTCAGCCGTGCCGAACCGGCGTTAGCGATCATCGATTGTACGGTGTTCGATCCCGAGACCGAGAAGCTGCTGCCGCGCAGGACGATTGTGATTCGAGGACAACACATTGTCTCCGTAAACGGCTCTGACCAGCCGAGCGACATTCCTTCGGATACCGTGTGTATCGATGGTCGAGGGAAATTCGCCTTGCCAGGACTGATTGATGCTCACGTACATCTCGTGCATGTGAGCGATTTCGCCCGTGTCACCGGAGACGAACTGCTGCCGCTCTTTCTGGCGGCGGGAGTCACCTCGGTTCGCAGCACCGGGGACGAGATCGTGGCGGCGACGCTGGTCGCTCGGTTTGCTCAGAGTCGTCCCGAATCGAGTCCGCGCGTTTTTACGTGCAGCCCTCTGCTGGACGCAGATCCACCGATCCATCGCGATGTTGGACGGGCGGTGACAGACCCGGCCCAGGTTCCTGCCCTGTTGGACGACCTGCAGAGATGGAATGTCTCCACACTCAAAATCTACGCCGGCACGGGGCGGGAAGTCGGACGAGCGATCATCGAAGAGGGGCATCGCCGCGGCCTGATGGTCACGGCGCATTTGGGTGCCTATCCCGCCCAACAGGCTGTCGCAGATGGAGTGGACTGCCTGGAACATATCTGGTCGGTCTTCAACTATGTCATCCCGGCCGACGTGGCCAAAGAGCCGGGGCATCGCGGCCGACTTGATTTGAATAACCCGCTTTGCGAAGCCCTGGTGGCGGAATTGGCACAGCGAAAAACCTTCGTCGATCCGACTCTGGCCGTGTTCCGCAACATGATCCTGCTGCCCGATGTGCCGGAGGTTCGCGACCACCCCGATAACGCGTTGGCTCCCAAGCGGCTCCGCGACTTCTGGCCGATCTATCTAGCGCAGACGGGCTGTCCGCAAGGAGGACCGCTGGAAGATCGACGGCGTGAATTCGCGAAGTTCCAGGAGTTAACGGGGAAGCTGTACCGGGCTGGTGTTCCGCTCTTGGTCGGCACCGATGCACCAGAGCCGCAAGTCACTCCCGGATTCTCGCTGCACCAGGAATTGGAGATGCTCGTCGAGTCGGGCCTGCCTCCTGCCGCGGCGCTCCGAGCCGCAACGCTGAACAACGCCACGGTGCTGCGTCAGGAGAAACATCTTGGCACGATTGCTCCAGGCAAGTGGGCGGACATCGTACTGCTGACTGCCAATCCGGTGGACGACATCCGTAACACGCGACAGATTGAACTGGTGATCCGAGGCGGTCTCGTCACTCGTCCCGACGACGTTTTGCGACTGGTGCCTCGGGACTAACCAAGGTTACTTCTTGATTAGATCGTCAAATCGCAGCAGGCTTTTGACGCGCCTCGCCTTGAACAGGGATGTGACGTCAGGGTCGAAGGCTCGGTGGCTGCGAAGCCTAAGATGTTAGTCGGCTGGGCTACCAGAATTTCCACCAAGGCTTGCTTGCTGTATCTCGGTGCTCCTTCCGAGGAGATGGTAGCGTCGATTCGCCATGTTGTTGAGTGAAATTGTTTGGTGTCCAACCTTGCTGCAGAAGCCCTGCGAAGTATTGCATGACGAGCGACACCTCTTGCTCCTATCCGAGCCCAGCCACATTGTCAGCCTTCCAAACCACATTTTCGGTGGTGCTCCACGTGTCAGGTAGCGTCGTTCCCTCGGCTAAGCCATCGGACTGCGCACCACGGAACTGTGGCCAGTTGGTCGTTTCGGCCAAAGCGAAGAAGGGCATCGTCGTAACGATAAGTAGAGCACATGCGAGTTGCTTCATTGTTTGAATCCTCTACGGCGTCAAGTTCCAGATGCGCACGGGGCCGTCCAGTGCTCCGTTAACAAGCCGCCTACCATCCGGCGTAAAGGCAATCGTCGTGATGCCGCTGCGATAGCCTCGCAATACTTCGACCGAACGTTTTGACTCCAGGCTCCAGAACCTGATCGTTTCATCTCCGCTGCCGGTTGCCAGCGTCGTGCCGTCTGGCGAAAAGGTCGCTGCGTAAACCGTCCCGCGATGGCCGCTGAGAACAACAACTAACTTCTTCGAGTTGGTGTCCCACAATCTCACCTTCCAGTCGGAGCCACCGGCAGCGATCCATTTACCGTCCGGCGAAATCGCCACGCTCAGGATTTCTTCATCCGAGTCCGACAGCGTGGCCAGTTCCCGGCCGGTGCCGGTATCCCACAACTTCACGGTTTTGTCCCAACTTGCGGATGCTATGAGTTGACCGTCGTGCGACCAGGCCAGCGACGAGATGGCATCGGAGTGACCGAGCAGAACCAACTTTTCCTGCATGGCGTCAATGTCCCAGAGGCGAATTGTTTTGTCCGCGGCACCGGTCGCCAGCGTTCGGCCAGCGGGCGAAAACACAGCGGCGAAAATCTTGTCGGTATGGCCTTCGAGTTTGCCGCGTTCTGAACCGGCATGCCTGTCCCAGACTTTGATTTCCGCGCTGGGTTTGCCACCGTTGCGTTCGGGAGTGAACTCGCTGCCTCCGGCAGACGCAAGGTACTTCCCGTCCGACGAATAGGTCACGGCACAAACCCAATCGTTGTGTCGTTTAACGCTTGGCTGCAACGTCCCAGTCACCAGTTCAATCTGTCGCACCAATCCCCAGCCAGTTGCCATAGCGACTGTTTTGCCATCCGGCGAAACCGCCACCGAAAGCGTTTGGTTCACATCGGCACTTGTCGTGTTTGGAAGTATCGTGGATTCCAGACGGGAAGACTCTGCGACAGTAATTGCTGAAGCCACTTCAGCAGATAATGAAACGCAGACCAATTCGCGATCATTGCGTGCGAACACATGTCTGTTCGCGAACGCTGGATGTGCCCAACAGACCGACCAGCCCGCTGAATCGCACAAAAGTCTCACAGCCGCAAGCGGATCACGAAATCACCAAAGTCCGTTGTATACGTACAATCGCCTACCATCCCGCCTTAGTCGATGTACAGAAACTCGCTCGAGCACAGGAGCATGTGGACGAAGTTTTCGAAAGATCGTTGTGCCGCGTCCGCGCCGCCGGAGGCCTCGTAGAGTTGTTGCAGATGCTGCAAGTGCACTTCCGCCGCCTTGACTTCAGTGTCAGACGAATTCCTGGAAAGCGTGAGCCAGTAAGCCGTCTTGATCTTCTTCGCCAACGGAGCGTCGCTGCCAACAAGCGTTTCAACTCGGCGCGCCAATTGGCTGGCGCTGGCGGTGAGGAATTCGCTATTAATCATCGTTAACGATTGCAGCGGAGTCGCGGAAGTCGAACGGAGCGTGCAATTCACGTCAATGATCGGATAATCAAACACGGACAGAAAAGTCACTGGATTCGACCTGCGCGCCAAAAGATAGATGCTGCGGCGATCTTGATTGACGACAGTCTGCAAACCGCTGGGCGTCGCCCGCAGCATGATCGGCGGCCCGCCGATCATGTGATTCGCCTGGCCGCTGACGGCAATCACTGAATCGCGCAGAGACTCGGCATCGAGGCGTCGCAGATTCATTCGCCAAAGCAGGCGGTTGTCGGGGTCCGCTGAGGATGGGGAGAGGGGGGGAGACGGAGACAAGGAGAGCGGGGGAGACGGGGAGACGGAAGGCTGCTGTTCTGTTTGTCCCCCCCTCTCCTTGTCTCCCCCTCTCCCCCTCTGAGATACCTGCCGGTACACCGTGGAGGTCATCATCATTCTGTGGAACTGTTTCGCGCTCCAGTTCTGACGCATGAATTCCACGGCCAGCCAGTCCAAGAGTGCCGGGTGCGAGGGCCGCGAACCCGTGGCGCCGAAGTTTCCCGGCGTATCGACGATGCCCTTCCCAAAGTGATGCTGCCACAATCGATTGACAATCACTCGCGCCGTCAGAGGCTGATCGGGACTGGTCAACCACTCGGCAAAGGCCAAACGCAGGCCCGTCGTGTTACCCACCGCTGCTGCAGAGGCAACGGCGTCGGACTTGCCTGGTGTGCTCAATACCGTGAGAAAACCCGGACTCACTTTGGGGCCGGCGAAATCCACATCGCCTCGGTGCAGCAGGCGGATCGTCGGGGCCTCGCCCACGTCCCACAGGGCCTGGACTTGGTCGATTCGCAGCGTGGTGAGATGACTCTCGACGGCTCTGATCTGCTCGCGCAGGTCGTCGCAGGCCTGGCGGTCGGATTCGTTCAGGGCGGCGTCGATTTCCGCATCGGTAACTGTTAGTTGCTTTTCGTACTTGCTCGCGAGTTCCTGCTGGTCCTTGTTCCGCTGTTTCGCAGCCGTCTCAATCGCGGTCTTCACATCCGCTCGGATCGGCTCGGAGATCTGTCCTAGTTTTTCTTCGCGAAGACGATTTTGATAAGGCGCTCGGATTGTCTCGAACTGTTGCAACAGTTTGCTCAGGGTCGCGGTGGTCTCGGCCTTCTTTCGCTCAATTTCGGCCTGCTCGGCTTTCGAGACGTGGAAGAGATGCCGATGCTTGGGCGGCAACCAGTTGGACGGGTTGTAGGCGGCCGTAAACAACGACAGAAAACGATAGTAGTCGGTTTGCGGAATAGGATCGAACTTATGACTGTGGCAGCGCGCACAGGCCAACGTCATGCCAAGCGTGCTTGTCGAAACCCTTTCCATGAGCTTGAACAGCGCCTCGTAACGATCGAAGGGCAGGTCCGAGATGTCCTCGTCGGTGGCGTCCAGAACGTTTCGAAGATAGCCGGTCGCCGTGAGGAGTTCCAAGATTTCGGGCGTGTACTCGCGGGCGTTGCGCCAATCGACTAGTTCGTCACCGGCGATTTGCTCGACCAGAAATCGGTCCCACGGAGTGTCTTTGTTCGTCGCCGCGATGACGTAGTCACGATATCGCCAATAGCCGTCGAACAGTTCGGCGCTGGTGGGGTCGAAGTCCTTCCCCGACGTGTCCACGTAACCGACCACGTCCAGCCAATACCGTCCCCAGCGTTCGCCATAGTGTGGCGACGCGAGCAGCCGGTCGATCAATCGTTCATAAGCGTCTGGCCGGGCGTCGTCCAAGAATTCGCGAGCCTCCGCGGGTGTCGGCGGCAGGCCGGTCAGATCGAAATACGCCCGCCTGAGCAGCGTGAGCTTCGGCGCATCCGGCGAAAACGTCAGACCGCGGGATTCCAACTGAGCCAAAACAAAGCTATCAATCGGAGTGCGGACTCGGTCTGTCGCGTTGACTTTTGGCGGAGCGTCCGCGACAGGCTGCTGAAACGCCCAGAATTGACGGTCCTTGTCGGTGATCGTCGGCGAGTCGGACGAATCCACCTGCTGTTCGGGTCGTGGTTCCACATTGACGAAGTCGGCAAATCGCCCTTTGTCGATCCACTTCGTGATCGCGAGAATTTCGGCGGACGTCAGCGGTTCTCCCGATTCAGGCGGCGGCATCGCTCGGCTGGAAACCTTCCGGATCAGGATGCTCTTTTCAGAAAATCCCTCGACGATCACCGGGCCCTTCTGGCTGCCGCGGACCAAGGATTCGAGGCTCAATAAGCTCAGTCCGGCCTCGGGATCGTCCGCTCCGTGACACGTGACGCATCGCTCGGTCAGGATCGGACGAATCTCGTTTTCGAAATGCGTGAACTGCTCCTGCACATCAGCCGGCAACTCGGTCGGTTCGTTGGACGCCGCGCCGGATTCAATCCAACGGCGGATCGTTTCGATTTCCCCGTCGGACAGTTTCAGCTTGAAGAGTTCCAGCGGCATCTCACGGGTCGAGACCTTCTGCCACAGCAGGCTCGCTTCCAGCGAACCTTTGACAACGACCGGCCCGTTCTGGCTGCCACGCATCGTCAAATGGGCATTGCGCAGGTCGAGCCCCAGTTGCGGCGAACTCTTGCCGTGGCAGTTGAAGCAATAGCGTGTGAAGATCGGCAGGATGTCTTTTTCGAAGACCGGTTTCTCCGCCGCAACCGCTGACGCCGCCGACGCGAGCGCGACTGTCATCGCGACAACCGAGCCGATCCATTTGCGGACAGGGCGTGCTTGTATCATGGGCAACTGCTCAATCGAATTCGACTTTTGCGTAGACTTCAACGAGTGGTAACTCGCAGGCGAGGCTTGTCAGGTGCAGCGACCCGTCGAGTCCCTCGACATCTCGGAGCAACCAGAGGCCGTCTTTAGCTCGCCAATGATGTTCCACTCTCGGTTTGTCCTGAGAGATGACAAGGTAGTCGATCAGCGACGGAATCAGCCGATAGTGACCAAACTTCGTGCCGCGATCATAATCCTCGGTTGACGGCGAAAGCACTTCCACAACTAGCGCCGGATTGCTTATCACGTCATTGGTTTCTCCTTCAAGCGGAGGACAAACGACCGAGACGTCGGGGTATGCGTAGTAATCCGTCGCCTTGATATGGATGCGCATGTCGCTGCCGTGTGCCTCGCATTCGTGCTCAACAAGGAGATTCCGGATAGCACCAGCGGTATTCGTACCGATCAGGCTGTGCCTTCGAGTTCCCCCGGCCTGCGAAAAAACTTCGCCGCCAAAGAATTCATGGCGTTCTGTTTGCTCCCGTTCCCATTCGAGGTACTCGGCTGCGGTCATTTTTTGAGGTGATCGGGCTGTACTCATCACTCAATTCCCACCGAGGTATCAGGAACTATAAACCGCATTGTTCAAAAGATCGCCGACAACTTTCGCCCCCGTGACCGTCACATCCGCAGGCGTCTCCAGCCGTCCGCCGTGTGGAAACTGAACTCGTCGATGATCCAGACCCAATTGATGACAAACGGTGGCGATCATGTTCGGGACGCTAACTCGATTGACAACGCTCTTGTAACCAAACTCGTCCGTTTCACCGTAAATAAGGCCCGGCTGGAACCCTCCCCCAGCGAACCAGACCGTGAAAGCGTTGCGATTGTGGTCTCGGCCTGTTCCGTTTTGAGTCGTTGGCAGGCGGCCGAACTCCCCGGCCCACATCACGATCGTACTCTCGAGCAAGCCACGCGCTTTGAGATCTTGCACCAGCGCCGTCGCACCTTGATCCGTCTCGGTAGCGATCTTCGACATCTCGTTGCGGATATTACTGTGATGGTCCCAAGGCTGCCCCGGGCTCGTCGTGACTTGCACGAATCGCACGCCCGATTCCACCAACCGGCGGGCCATCAAACAACGCGTACCATATTTCGCCGTGGCCGGATTATCGAGCCCGTAGAGTGTCTTTGTCGCTTGTGTTTCACCCGCAAGATCGAGCACGGTTGGCGCTTCGAGTTGCATGCGCGCCGCCAGTTCGAAGTTCTCGATCCGCGCATCCAGCTCAGACTCTCCGGGCCGATCGCGCAGATGGGCCGCATTCAAAGTCCGTAAAAAGTCCAGGTTGGCGCGCTGCGCTGCTGGCGGGAGTGGAGTGGGAGGATTCAAGTGGTGGATGGGGGCACCGCGAGTGCTGAACTCGACCCCCTGGTACAACGCGGGCAGATAGGCGTTGGCCCAAAGTTGTTTCCCACCAATCGTGTATCCGTCCGGGTCGCGCAGCACGACGTACGCCGGCAAATTTTGATTCTCGGTACCCAAGGCATAGCTGATCCAGGCCCCCATCACCGGCCGGCCGGGAAAGATCTTGCAGGTCAGCAGCATGTTGAGCCCTTCCAGATGATTGTTGTGCTCGGTGTGCATGGAACGCACAAAACACAGGTCATCAACGATGGTGCTCACATGAGGCAACGCTTCGGAAACGTCCATGCCAGACTCGCCGTACTTTCGAAACTTCAGCGGCGACGGCAGCAGGCTGTTGACGTTATTCGGCTGATGAATCTCGACGCCGTCCGGGTGTGGCTGGCCTGCCATGCGGTTCAGCTGCGGCTTCGGATCAAATAGGTCCATCTGACTAGGACCGCCATTTTGAATCAGCTGGATGACCGCTTTGGCCGTGGCCGGAAAATGCGTCTTGCGAGCCCGAAGATCACCATAAATCGGTACGTCGGACGCTGACGACGATTCCGCAGCGAACAGCCGATCCCCGCCCAACAGGTCGGCAACAGCGATCTGGCCCAGGCCAAATCCAGAAAGTCCCAGTATCTCTCGACGGCTGAGTTGCATCACGTGATTGTACACTCCAGCAGGGCGACTAACCAATCGCCATGTCGGGTTCCTCGCGGGTGATGAATTCCAGCAGCGCGGGCTTCCCGTCGCGCGTGGCGCGGATCGCCTCTTCGAGCGCGGGAACGATTTCGCCGGGCTGTTCGACGCGTTTTGAATGCGCTCCCAAGCCGCGGGCAACCTGGCTGTAGTTGCCACTGAGGAACTTGGTGCCGTATCGCTCGCTGGCTATGGGAATATGCCGCTCGTAGTTCCCCATGGCCGAGTTGTTCAGCAGCAACGTCAGAATCGGGATCTGCTCGCGCACGGCGGTCTCGACATCCATGCCTACCATGCCGAACGCTGCGTCGCCCATGACGTTGACGACGAGTTTTTCCGGGGCCGCCAACTTCGCACCCATCGCCGCGCCGAGCGAGAAACCAAGCTGTGTCGAATGCCCCCAGCCAGGGGAGGAAACGGGGACAGGTCCAGTTTGTAACATCCAACTTGCCAAGAACTGGACCTGTCCCCGTTTCCTCACCCGAAAGTTGCCTCATTCGTTGCCGAGGGAACTCGAAACTGACCGCCGCACTTCGGGCACTTCACTACTTTGCCAGCCAAACCAGGTTTAGCTGCGAATTCCTGGCCGCAGGGACATGCAACGTGAATGGTCATTGGCAATCTCTAGTCGATAGAGATCTCTTGGCAGTCAATGCCGTCTCGTGTGCAGATTTGTCGAGGCTTTAATCATTGAGCAGAATTCCCGCAGCGACCTCTTGTTTGGGAATTGGAAGAAAGCCTTCTCGTCATCGAATGCGTCTTCCTCTCCGCGGGCGAAGGACACAGCGGGAGACCGCCAGTGAGGCCACAAGCCAAGAAAAAAGATGATGAAGAGCCCGCAAATGCCGAGTCCCAGAGCAAGCACGACAACACATACTAGTAGCTGCAACAAATACGAGCCGACCGTGCTTCCTTGCACCACATGCAGGATTTCGAAATCGCGAAGATTGAGCTTTCGGCACGCGCCAGTCTTCCTTTTCCCGATGTAGCGTTGGACGGTGAGAATGAGTGAACCGAAAGGAGACTTGGTAATCTCGTAACGCGTGCGGACTCCGAACAAAATGGGTTTCACATCCACATGCCTGGACGCCGCACCGGTTCTTTGCGACGGCAACTCAGTCTTGGGAAGATGCTGTGTGGGCAAGCCGAGGCTCGTTGCGCCGCTCTGATTTAGGAACTCGCTGGCCTGATCTGGAAGATTCTCGTCAAAGAAGTCCGCAAGCGAAGACGTTTCGGGTCCTAGCAACTGCCCGTCGGCGATCTCCAACGCTTCCGGCTTTTCGGGCGGCATTGAGTTTGCTGGAAAGACGAGTCCGTTCACCGAGTGTACGGCAACCCAGTTGTTCTTGTCCTCGCTCAACTGCGAGTCCGGCTTCAGCTTCCCGCAGGTCGCAAGCTCGCGAATCTGGCTGGACGAAAACGGACCAGCGATCTTGGTGTCGGTCTTGACCCAAAGTTGTTGTGCCATGCATTTGCTCCTATTTCACTACTTGCCAGATCTGTAGTTGTTCGGCGGTGAGCGTGAATATCTCTTTGCCGGAGGACATGAAACCAGCGGCTAAGATCGGACCTCGCTCAGACAGGTTGACCTGACCCAAGGATTCCGCCTTAGCGAGATCCCACAGGACAATCCCGTTGGACTTGGCGACCAGAGCCGTCGCTGCATCCGGCAGAACGTCTGCTCTGAGGCCGCCAAATGTTTCTTGAACTTGGAGCTCTCCCGAGTCGGTGTCCCATATCGCCATCATGCCTGCACGGCGACGCGCGGAGGAGTCGATGGCGAACACCGAGCGGCCTTTGTTGCACGCGGCCAGATGAATGACCGGATTTTTGAGCCCTTCATACTGTCTTAGCTCTTGCCCGGTACTGCCGTCTATAATCGCGACGCGTCCGGATTCATCCGCCACAAGCATGTTTCCCTTGCTACCTGCGATGATCGCCACAGTCATCAGGTGTGAAAATAACGGCGGCTTCCGCGTCGATCCCGATTCCGGACGAGGTGGCAGCGGCGGTCGCACAAGGTTCCGTCCTTTGGTTCTCTTTGACGTTTTCGCTTTGCCACCTTTGGCCACTCGAGTCATTCTGCGAAGATCGACGATGTATGGCCCTACTCCGCCGCTAACTCCCTCGATGATCACGGCCGCCCAAGTCGCGTTGTCGCCGATTGCGGCGGCTTGGACATTGCCACCGGGCAATGGTGGTTCTGCTTCGCCCCCTCTGCCTACGTTAAGCTGCTCTAGCTTCTCGCCCGTCACCAGGTCCCAGCGGGCGAAGGTGCCGTCGGTCTGCATCGCTGTAAGGCGTCCGTCGGCTATATGGGCCCAAACGCCGCCGTTGGTCACAAGTTCACCGCTGCCGATACCGCCGAGGCGACAGCGGATTTCGCCCGTTTGCAGATCGAAGATGGCAATTCTCCTATCGACGGCATCCAACGCAACGTGGCGGCCGTCGGGCAGCGGTTTGCAGTTGCTGGCACCTTTGAGCAACTCCGCGACATCGCTGCTGGTGTCGGCAGTGAGCCGACGCAGTGGTTTCAGTAGCTGCGGAAATTCGAGCGGCTCGGGCAACTCACGCGTTGTGGGCGCACCGGCCAATTCGCTTCGCAAGTGAACTAGCTGCAGTCGGGCGGAAAACTTCTTCTCGCCACTCTGACGGGCGTTTTGCAATGCGGCGAGCGTCTTGCCGTCGAATGACACAGCCACGGCTGCTGATGGTGGAATCGCCCTGGCGGCGAAAACGAGTTCCCACGTCGATGTGTCATAAACCTCGGGTGAACGTCTGGATTCGTGGGTCACCACTAGGTGGCGTCCGTCGGCGCTGAACGCGGCGTTGCTTACGTCGTTCAACGAGTAAACGATTTTCTTCTCAACCATATCCCACACATGCACTATGTCCTCATACACGGCCGCCATGAGATTTCCTGTGTGAGGCACAATCAGATGTCGGGCTCGGCTGTCCTCGACGACAAGGCGCGCCGGCTCGCTGGAGTCGATGTTCCACAAGAGCAGGCCATCGTCTTTCGACGAAGAGACGAATCGTTTGCCGTCCGGCAAGAACTGCACGTCGTAGACGGTGTGGCTGTATCCGCTGCTGTGTTCTTTGAATCGCCTGATTTGCTTCCCGGTCGTCGCATCAAACAGAGCAATCTCCCCCTCATCGGACCCAATCAAGCACAGCTTGTGCGCGAAGTCGAAATCGGCGACGCCCTTATCGCCGCGAATCGCCGTCGGGAAATTGCCTCGAACCACCTTCTCGAACTCCGCGACGATCGTGCTACGAGTCACGTTAAATATCCCGTTGAGATGCGCAGCAACGCAGAGGTCGTCGCTGAGAATCAGCGCGTTCCTGTCTTGGTACGCCATCAGGCCAGTCGTCAGATCGAAAATGACTTGATGACCGACGTGCAAGTAACGTCCTGACGAGTCGAATCCGATTTCGCCACCAGTTGCGGGCAGTTCGATGGCAGGCTGAGTGATCTGGTAGGGCGGCTGCACATCAGGCGAATCCGTCGTCATGTCCCAAATCCGGAGGCTACCCGCGGCATCTGCGGAAATCACTCGTTTTCCACCCGGCAGGAACGCGACTTTCAAAACGCGATATCGCTTCAACATGTTCGCTCTTTTGGTTTGATCGCTTTCCTCGACCGACACCGGATGACAACGGAATCGGTGCAATTGCCTGCCACTGTCGGCATCCCAGATACGAACCGTCGCATCATCGCCGCCAGTCACCAGAAAGCGGCGGTCTTCTGAATAGTCGAGGCAGGTGATCGCCGACTCGTGTCCCAACAGCCGGACCGGACCACTCTTGGCAAGTATTGACGGGGTTTCAGACGACGGCGGTAGCCGGATCGGTCGACCAGTCGAACCCGCCACGTCCGTCAGCGACGAGACCGCCAGGACTTCGGAAGCCGCGTCCGCCTTGTCCCACGACCCGACATTCAGCACGGCCTTTCCGATGAGCAGGTGCTTCCCGTCAGTTGTAAACAGCCCGGCATCCGTACTAGGCACTTCTCTCACAATCTTTCCCGTGGTCGCGTCATAGATGCGGCCCACACCATCAGAGAACACTATCATCGCCCAACGCCCATCTGGCGAAAGGTCGAGGCTCTGGACGCGGTAGTAATCCCGACGACCCGACGCACCAACCAGGGAGGACTCTCCGTAGAGAAAGATGTGTCTTTTCTTCTCGTCCGGCGACATCATCGCTTCGCGGATCTTCTTCTCCATAGAAGTCGTGTTGGGACGATCTAATCCCGTTGAAAGATCCCACACACGCAAACCGCAGTTGTCAAAACCAGTTCCCCCGGCCGAGACAATTCGCTCGCCGTTGGACGACGCGGCCACAATTGCCGACCCAAAGACGAACTCCGGCACCACAAACCGCGCGAGCTCTTCGCCAGATGAGATATCCCACAGGCGCGCCGTACCGTCGTTGCTGGCTGACAGTAACTTCCCGTCAGGCATCAGCGCGAAGTCGTTGACAAGATAACCGTGGCCCTTCAGTTCCACGGTTTCTCCTGCCGGGGCCGTCACTTCCGCGGGCCTTTGCTGCGGCCACTTAATCACGTCCAGCTGGATAGGTTCGGCGGTAATCGGCGGCAGAACGATACTCTCGGCCACGTCAGATCCAGCGGTGCGATTCGTGTCTGCGGACGACACCCATTCACACTCCAACCGCGTGAATCCGTCCTTCTGACCAAAGTAGACGTAACTTGCGGAATTGGGGTATTTTTCTTTTGTACCTTCGGTCCATGGAGGTACGGGCGATATCGATGCCGCCAGACCGGCCTCGCTCCAGACGATTCCTAACGCCGATTCTGACAGGTCGTCCACTCCAGGCAAACCAGGAAACTGACTGGCAAGTTCGCTCATCGGAATCGAGAGATTCAATGCTCCCAACTCCTCCGCAGTGCCCTGCCATTGTCTTCGCTGACAAGTGATCGTCCAACTATCGCCGTCACTGGTAATCGATAGCAGTGGTGAACGGGTGCTAATCACTCCAGTCCGGATACCGTTGCGGAGCGTCTTGTACTCGGCGTCGATCTTCAGCAAGTGAGTGCCGGGTTCGATTGTCGGCTGACTATCGGAGTTGCTATTGGCCAGCGGGCCCGCCGACTGCGTTTGCGATCCTGCGGTTGGCGAAGTCGGAGTCGGGTCGATGGAGGCAGTGTGTTCTCCAGGACTAGAGTCACCAGATCGACCTATGGCAAAGAGGATGAGAGCGGCAACCAAGAGCGAGAGTGCCAGTCGGCTCCGCCGCCAACGGCGAACCATATTCTCGACACTTTCCTCGGCTTGGTCCCCTGTCTCTTCGGCACCATTTGCGTCGGAGCGTACGATGGGAGAAGTGTTTGCGACTCTGCAAGCGGGCTGTCGCATTGAGGGCAGGCCGATAGTCCGGAGGGAACTTCGGCTAGGCACGCCGGACAGGAATTCGCCGATTCGGCGTGCGGCGCGAGTTTACTGATCAGTCTCAACGTCATTTCTCGCGTATCTGGATCGCCGTCCTTGAGCCCGGCGCGGAAAACATCCACGGCAGCGGGACCGATCGCAACGAGCGCCTCGCCAGCCATCCAGCGGCTGTCAAAACGCTCATTCTTTGGAGCTTCGAAGATCTTGCGAAGTTGCTGAAGTGCGGGTTCGGCGTCTGGGCCGAGGTTGGTGATCGCACTCAGGACCGCGCGGAGCGAGTCAGACGGTGGGTCCTCAAGGATAGCTTGCAGTGTTGGGAGTGCATCGGCACCCGACTTGCCAAGTTGTTCGATTGCTGACAACCTGAAGTCAGACTTTGAGTCGTCGTCGAGGATCTTCCGCATGATTCCGACAACACGAGGTCCGCCAATTGCGCCCAAAGCGTCCACTGCTAAATGATCCTTGATGTCCTGATGCTCATCATCCAGAACGTGATTCAAGGCGTCAACCGCGTCATCGCCACCAACCTCGCCCAACGCTTCGATGGCCCGAAAGCCGTTCTGTTCGTCGCTTATCAAGACGGCGATGCTGGAAACAGAATCCCGCGCCCGCTCGCCCAAGGTGGCGAGCGACACCAGGCTCATCTCCACGACTTTGCGATCATCGCTGCCCAAGTGGCTGACGAGTTGAGATTTGTAATCAACAAGGTCATTTACTTCGTATCTCTCCAGCAGCGTCTCGGCGAAGTCGTCGGTGCGTTCGTCCGTGAGCGATTCAAAAAGAAGTGGCAAAGCGGCTGGATCGGGACGCAACTTCTCGGGCGCAAGATGAAACTCTTCCGGGTTAACTCGCAGACTTCCCTTGCGTATCAGCTTCAGCCATCCCTCCGCATCTCGTCCTTTGTAGAGGAAGGACTGCCGTTCGGCTTCGTCAGCACGAAAACCCTCAAGAGCTCGCCAACCACCAATACCCATGATCAACAGGAGCCCCACGATGCCGAGGATAGGAAGTGCTTTCAGAACGATACCTCCGAAGACACTCCAGTCGATCTTGGATTGACTCGGCTTGGTTGGCAGTTTCTTTTGCGTCACTGGTGCCGGGATGTACGACGGCAAAGTCGCTTGCGGTTCCGCAAGAGAGCTGCCGCATTTCGGACAATCCGAGAGTCCCGCGGGCACTTCGGCGAGACACGCCGGACATGAACTGGGCAATCCAGCTTGAGTGGAATCGCCGACCATCGACAAGTCCGGGAACAAATCATCGACGGCTTCCAACTCCGTCACTTCCGGCATTGGAATCGTGATTTGCTCGCCACACTTCTTACACGAAGCCTTGCGTCCGGCGAGTTCATCCCTGACTTGATATTCCTTGCCACAACGGCAGCGAAACGAAATCGACATCCTGAAGCTCCTCGGAAGTACACTCAGTTTTCGTGAACATGACGTTGAATCGATATCTGCCATCGGGGGTCAGCCTGGATCGATCCAGGTTCACTCGTGTGATTTTCGGACCGCGGGGACGTTGCGACCAGTTATTTCGCGACAGCGCCGCGAGCTTCTAGCGATGGGACCGATTCAGCGGGCCAGACGGTAATGCGTTCTAACTCGATACGTGTTCGCGGATCGCCGTTTTGACGATCATCACTCGCTCCGTATCGGAGTCTGACGCTCGCGGGAGTGATATCGCGATCCAGGTAGAAAGGCTGCACCACCGCAACCGAATTCACGTAAACCTCAATCTGGCGTCCTCGGATAATCACCAGTATTGTATTGAACTCGTTGCCGCTCTTGATCGCGACATGTTCAATTGGCCCGATTTGTGGGCCGCGAAATGTTTCCACCTCAAAAGGGTCCGGCCCAATCTGCAGCCGACCCTCGGTGTCGATCGTGATTGCGATCCCGTGATGTTCGGAATTCAAGAAAGCCACCCCCCACAGACCCGATGATGGAGCCGCGACGCGGCCCACCATCTGGCAGGCAAAATTCGAATATCGTTTCCAGGGTGTGCCGAACACTGCGAGACCCGTAGTAGGCGGTTCGATGAAGTACCTTCCGGACTCATAGCCGAACTCGGTCGAGTTCGGGTCGTTCCGAAAAAACCCTTTGTAGAATCCACTGTTGGAGTTGTTGAATTCGTCGTGTGCTACCTGTTCGATCTCGCCCAGGCTGGGTGCCGGGATTTGGCCTGCCTGCAAAAGGTTTTGGGGCCAGACGAATTGGCGTTCGGGTGCCGGACTATACTGTTTGGCCTGCTTTTCCAATGTTTCCATGTCCGGAAGACTCCATAGGAGGAGCGTACCATCGCAACCCGATGTGAGCACAGAGCCACCTTTGAGCCCAAAGCGTACCTGCGTCGCACCACCAGTGTGGCTCGTCCATCTCCTCAGCTCCTGTCCTGTTTGAACATCCCACAATCGCAGCCGATAGTCCCAGCCAGCGGGGCGCTGAATACCACTTCCTTCTGGCAGCACACCGCTACCGGAGATCGCTACGCGACCGTTGGGTGCGAAACCGGCAGAGTACACGCCAGTTTGATGACCACGGAATTGGCGCACCAGTTTACCCGTTTCAACGTCCCAGAGCCGCATTGTCGTGTCGGTGGACGCTGACAGGATGTAGCGTCCGTCGGGAGAAAAAGTCACGGAAGTCACGACTTCCCAATGTCCGTCCAACACTCTAATCTCTTTAGCTGTTATCAAGTTCCAAAGGCGTATCGTAGAATCAGAAGATCCTGATACGGCAAGACGATCATCGGGCGAGAGCGCGATACATCTAACGGAACGCTCGTGGCCTCTCAAGACCGCCATTTCACTTCCGTCACGTACTCGCCATTGGCGCACCGTACCGTCCGCGCTACTGGACATGATGAAAGCGCCGTCGGATGAGAATGCAAGTCCATAGACCTTACTCTCATGCCCTTTGAATCGGCGGATTTCTTCGCCCGTGATGATATCCCACAGGCGGATGTCGAAGTCCTTGTTCACGGGTTTCCCGTCGACATACGTACCTCCGCCTCCCGATACAGCGTATTTCCCGTCAGGCGAAACGGCGACGCACCAGATCGACTCGGAATGTTTCATCGATCGCGGCAGTTCGTTGCCGGTGGCCAGATCCCAAAGACGTAGTGTGCCGTCGTTACCGCCCGAAAGCGCGTACTTGCCATCAGCGAACATCTCCATGCAATTCACTTGCCCCTCGTGGCCTTCCAAGACCCGAATCTCTTCAATCCCCTCGGCTCCAACATCGGACCGTTGCGTAGATTGGCTGCTTGCGGCCACCGAATCAGGCGGTGCTTGGGACTCGTGGTTACGAGCAAACACCCTACTGATCTCGACAAGCACGTCCTTGCCTCGCGTCAGCGTGAACTTCTTGTTCGTAATCACTACGCCGTCAGCCATACCGCCAACGATTTCAATCTCATAGTCGCCCGAGTAGTACGACGCACCGCCATCGCGCTGTTCGACTTGAAAACCATCAACGACTTTGCTATCGCGTTTGATCGTGACTTCGATATCCGGAACGTGCGAAACAATTTCGATCGTGCCTTTGTCCGTTTGCAAGTTGATCACGGTGAGTGCAACCAAGAGTGCGGCCATCCCGGTGAGCGCCGCCACGAACTTGGTCGTCCGGTTCCACCAACCAGATGCTTCAGCTTCAGCGACCGTCAATACTCCGGGCGTCCGTTCGTGTGCCACGGGCTGGGGGGTGTCATCGACAGAGGACACGTCGCTCGCGACTCCAATGACATCCATTGGTTCGATGAGCGGTGTTGCGGGTGTTGTGTTATAACGACCGTCGTCTTCAGCACCCTCTGCCTCAGACGGAGTGGTATCCGAAAACGACGACTTGAGGTTTTGATGCGTACTGCGTGAAGAGACTTCATTCTCGTCGGGGCCGCTCTTCTTGGTTAGTTCGCGATAACGCGCCATCAACGCGACTAGATCGGCACTCTCGGCATGTGGCGCGATCGCGTCGACGATCTCGTTCGGTGTGGCGGGTCGATCCTCCACGCCCTTTTCAACCATCTGATGCAGGAGCGTCGCTAATTCGTCCGGCACATCGGGCCGGTAGTATTTGATTGGAGTAATTGGTTCGGTCGCTAGCGCCATCAGTTTCTTCACCAACGAATCGTATTTGGGATTGGCGTACGGCGCTTGGCCCGACAGCAACTTGTAGAGTGTGGCTCCCAAACCGTAGATGTCGGCGCGAATATCCACGCCGTGACTATCGCCCGATTGTTCCGGCGCCATAAAGTCGACGGTGCCCATCATCTGCCCAGTCGACGTTAGGTCCGCGAGCTGTCCGTTGTGCAGACGCGCCAAACCTAAATCGAGAATCTTCAACTGACCATCCGGTGTGATCATTATGTTGGAAGGCTTTACGTCGCGGTGAACCAAACCGTGTTCGTGTGCATGCTGGAGTCCAACTGCGGCCTGGCGGATAAGTTCGCAGGCGTCGGCGATGGGCAGGGGGCCGAGTTGTCGAACAAGCTCCGAAAGATCGACGCCTTCGACATACTCCATTACCAGATAGTGCCTGCCTTCGTGCTCGCCAGCGTCGAATGCACCCACGATGTTCGGGTGCGAAAGGCGGCCGACCGCTTGCATTTCGCGGCGAAATCGCTCGACCGCCTTCTTGTCATTCATCTGCTCCGTCGACAATACCTTAAGCGCGACGACCTTTTGCAGTTGGGTGTGCAGGGCCTTGTAAACTGCTCCCATTCCACCCTGTCCCAGCTTGGCCACGAGTTGATAGTCGCGGATAGTTCGTAAGTCCTCTGCTACCGGCGGATTTACGCCGTCACCGCTCGATAGATCCTGCCCGATCGCTTCGACAACTTCCAAGAGACGCCGGCAATGCGATTCCTGCTCCAAAGGATGCTGAACGACCGGCCCGCGCAATGACCGAATCATTTCGTCCGACATCGTTTCCATTTCCCGCACGGTTTCTTCGCAGACCGGGCATTGTTCGACGTGGTCGGCGATCTGATCAACGTCGTCCTCAATTAACATCCCCAGTACGAGTCCGGATAATTCGTCGCGGCTCGGGTGCATCGTCGAGTTCCTCTCGGTTGGAATTCAATCGCGTTGAATCGCATCGTCATTGATGTCGGCTGTCACTATTACATGTCGAAAGCGCCACACGACTTTTTGAGAAAACAGGAGAACGCAGCGCTTTGCGTTGCTGTGGACACGCGCAAGATGTTGGCGTGTCAGCGTTTGCAACCCTACGTCAGGCCATCCATTTCCAGGCGGAGTCGGCGGAGAACGCGATACTTGGCCTGCCGGACCGCTTTGGGAGTCATCTGCAATTCCTCCGCAATATCAGCGGACTTGCACTCGTCGATGGTAGCTCGCCAAAAGGCACGCCACGTCTTCTCGTCAAACTCCACCCGGACCAAGTCTAATGCGCGGTGCACCAGCGCTGAGCGAGTCTCGGCCAACTGGTCGGCGTCCGACTCCTCCGGCGGCAGATCGGCCATGGTTTCGATATGGAGGTTGGCTGCAGTTCCGCCAACGGCCTGTGGGCTGGCAGCACGACGGCGGAAGAACTCTCTGAGCTTGACACTTGTGATCCCCCACATCCAACCGCGAAAGCTATCACCCGGTCGGTCACGCCGAAAGTCATTAATGCGTGCAGCGACCGTCTGGAACACTTCTTGGCCAATATCGGCTGCGTCGTTTTCCTGTAGACCTGCCTGCCGAGCCCAGCGATACACCAAGGGAACATAGAGACGGGACAGCCGTCGCCAGGCTTCGGGGTCCTGAGCCCGTGCACGCTCGATTAGGCTCGGCGAGGCAGAACTCGATGTTTGCGATGCGCCGCTATCCACGCGTATCAGTTCGGGTAAGTGAAGAATCGGACCGTAAGAGGCTCTTAGAGTAACACTTGTGAACAACCGCAGCAATTCTGGCGCATCCAAGACAACCCAACCCAAGTTCCCCAGTAAATCTTGGATGTACTGTGTTTTCAAGGGTGGCGGGCGCGAAGTCGTCACTACATTTCAGTTTGGTTTATTTTCGGCAGCCGGAGTTTGAGGCGGTCGAGGAGGATCTGTTGGTAGTCGGTTGGTTTGGAGAGGCACCGTTTGCGAATGTCGATGCCGTCGCGAGTTGGTAGCACGATGTCCATCATTCTGAGCTCGCTCAATTCGTCCAAAATGCGGCGGGGCTCGCTGCCAAGACCGGCTTGCTCGCACATCTGGCTAAGCGTCTTCCATAACACGTAAGCCAGAAAGCAGACGAAGATGTGAGCCAAAACGCGATCCTCTTTCTGATGCCAGATGGGGCGGATCTTGAGGTCGCTCTTGTGAATCCGAAACGCGGCTTCCGCCTCCGTCAGTTGGATGTACGCCTTCCACAACTCCTCATCGCTCCAGCCCGTGACGTTGCTGCGAAGCAAGTAACAACCCGCACTCAACGTCGCCCAGTTGCGAACCGCTTGTAAGCGCGCACCAGCACCACTCTTGACGAGTGCTTTAGCCTGGCGGGTTTCTTTCAC
>JAQBZB010000142.1 GCA_027622275.1 Planctomycetota bacterium
GCACGCCCGCATCCCTTGCATGAGCGAGTCTTCCTTGTAGACTGAGTGAAATCAAAATTACTATCAGTACGCCGCAATCGCAGCCACTCCCGCGGAGAGGCCATCCATGTTGTCGAGCATGTTGAACGAGTTGATCAGGGCCACGATCCAGATCACCGAGAGCGTGACGGAGACGAACCATCCAAGTCGCGGCAAGGCAATGAACGCGGTCAGCTGCCAACCTTGCGTCACGACGCAAACGGTCGCCACGGTAAACTGCACGAACAGGCGAATCCGCCAATCAAGGCCGCGTCGATCATCGATCAGCCCCAGCGTCATCAGCAGCGACGCTCCGCCAAGCATGATCCACAAGCCGCCCAGCCGCTCGCGCAGGCCTCCCAAATGCGGCACCGCAAAGCCGGGTAAGACCTTCGACAAAGTGGCATTGTCCGCTAGTAA
Organism: Planctomycetota bacterium; assembly: GCA_027622275.1. Lineage (GTDB taxonomy): Bacteria > Planctomycetota > Planctomycetia > Pirellulales > Pirellulaceae. Next base: position 439 of record JAQBZB010000142.1, read on the forward strand.
TAAGACGAGCGTTCCGATCGCAAATGGCAAGACGACTGCCAGCGAAATCGCCACCCCGCCACCAAGCGGCACGGGCGACGCATGCACCTTTCGCTGATTCGGCAGATCCACCAAACCCCAATGCGGCGCAATTCGCCGCATCACAAACGTACCCAAGAATGCGACCAGAAAGCTCGGAAGGAGTGAGCCAGCGACGAACCAGAGGATGGATTCCAGGGTCATGCTGTTTTGTTTTCAGCGGCGAAGCGGCAAGCAAGTCGGCTTTCGCCTCCGATGATAACCTGCCAGGCGAACTTGAACACTCCGCGACCAGAGTGGCGCGTCCGCCGCTGATTTGTCCAGCGAACAAAAAAACCCGGCTTGCAATCTTGGCGAGCCGGGCCGAAACACTTGAATCGTATTTTAACATCAAATCCGCCGGCGAACGCACGCGGACCTGCCGTTCTCTGCTTATTGCTTGCCGTATGTCGCGGGATCGATTTCTTTGGATTCCATTGCTTTCTCAATCTCCGCCGTGGTTTGTTCTGGCGTGGTGGCCGGGGCCGCAGCCGAAGGACTCGTGCCTCCGCCACCGCACCCGATTGGACCTACGAGGAACATCGTAAACGCCAACGCGAGTAACTTTTTCATCAGTTTACCTTTCTTGGATTCTCAAATTGCACACGATTAGAAACAAACAGTTCGAAGCGACATCATAGCTGATCCCAGCTTATTGGAGAATATTCCGAAGTATTTTATTGACGAAGACTAATCGTAACTCTATGCTACAGGTCAATTACCTAAGCTGTCTACTCGGCTAGGCCGATAGAACTGTAGTTCCGTACAGATTCATTTGTATTCTTTTCGAAAGGGAACCAGAATGAGTTTTCAACACAGGTTTAGTAGGTGGCGTTACCGAGGCGGTTTCACGTTGGTTGAACTCCTCGTCGTCATCGCGATCATCGGGATTCTGGTGGCGTTGTTGCTGCCAGCGGTCCAAGCAGCGCGGGAAGCCGCTCGTCGTATGAGTTGCGGGAACAATCTCAAGCAGATCGCACTGGCGATTCACAACTATCATGACACCTATAAGGCCTTTCCGCCGATTCGTGGCGGACAGCTTGTCCGTGGTGGCTCACAACCATTCGGTTCCAACGTTACTTCGTACCCCGGTTGTCCAGGCTGGTTTAATTCGACGGCTTGGAGCTGGCGAGCGCTGATTTTGCCCTTTGTGGAGCAGCAGCCGCTGTACGATCAGATCAATTTCAATGTCATCCGTGATACCACGTGTTATTCGGCCGCGCCGGCTTGGACGGGCAACAAGGATCCGAACCAGGTACAGATTCCTGGCTACAATTGCCCCAGCGAAGCATGGCCCAACAATGGCGCTAACGCTCCGACGAATTACGCTGGCATCTGGGGAATGAATGCGAATCCGTTTGACGGAAATATTCGAAGACTTGGGATTTTCGGCATGGGAAGCAGCGTCGCGACAGTTCGGATGGCGAGCATCACCGACGGAACCGCCAACACCGTGATGGTTGGTGAGGTGTACCGGGGAGTTCCGTACTGGCGGACCACCGGAGGGAGCCACACAGGACAACGTTGTGACCGTTGGATCGTTGAAACCGGTTTTTGCGGCGCGGATACCAGTTATCCTCCGAACACCTATAAGCTGAGTAAGACAGCTTGCCTGACCCGCCCGCCGTTAAGCGGGCCCGATAACTCGACCAATGCCGTGAACCCGAATGATTGTCCACTCAAGAACTGCTGTGCTGACCTCGTTAGCTGGGTCGACAACCATAACAACGGCAACAGCGGTCGGCGGCCAATTTCCAGCCTCCACCCTGGCGGCGCCCAAGCCGCATACGCCGATGGTTCTGTAAAGCTTGTGCCGGATACGGTGGACACCGTGATCTGGCAAAACACTGGCACGCGAGCCGGCGGAGAGAATGCTGTCTTTACGGGCAACCAATAGTTTTTTCGCCTTGGATGACAACAGCGAGTAGCTCAACGCATCCGCCCGGCTGAATTCGACGGCCGGGCGGATTCTTTCTTGCTGTCTGTGATGCTTTTGTACGATGGCCTTCCAAGGCCGTCGATTGCTTCACGACGGCCTTGGAAGGCCATCGTACCGGCTTTATACCGAGGGGAAACTCTGGGAGCGACAAGGTGCTTTCCTGCGTCAAGGGAATTTGGATCGCTGTCGCCACGGCCCTGATTCTTGGCTGTTCGAGCGCAGATTCTCCAAGCGGCAAGCAGCAGAATCAAGCCGCCCAACCAACGACATCCGACGTTGCGAGCGCGGCATCGCAGCCGGATGAATTGTCCGTCGGTCCCTTCCGATTCGTCGATGTCGCCAAATCCGTGGGGATAGGTTTTCGCCATTACTCGCCGCTCACCAAGCAGCGTCACGTGCATCTGGTGATGGGATCCGGCATCGGCTGGTTCGATCTCGATCGCGACGGCTGGCCGGATTTATACTGCTGTCAGGGTGCTTCGTTCGATGGCGACGCGAACGACGTGCGACCGAGCAACGCGTTATTCTGGAACCGCGCAGGCGAAGCATTTTCGCAAGTTGCACGTCAAGCCGGATTGCTCGACATTCGTTACTCGATGGGGATCGCATCCGCGGATTACAATAACGATGGCTTTGCCGACTTGTGCGTGACTGGTTACGAGGTCAACACTCTGCTGCACAACAACGGGGACGGCACGTTTGCGCGGGTCACACTGCCGCAACAGTCGTCTCCCGGACGTTTGAGCGCGAGCTGTGCATGGGGTGATATCGACGCCGATGGCAATCTCGACCTGTACATCACCAACTACGCAAAACTTGGCCCCGAAGACTATCCCATCTGTGAACAGAGTGCGGCCGGCAAAACGATTCACATCGCGTGTCATCCCAGTAAGTTCGACAGAATGCCGGATTTTCTCTACCGCGGCGTGGGCGACGGCCAATTCATCGAGATATCGCAAGCTGCGGGGATCGTGGACGGGGAAAGCCTGCAAGGTCTGGGAGTCATCGCCGCGGATTTAGATCAAGATGGCGACACCGACTTTTACGTTGCCAATGATACGACTCCCAATTATCTTTGGGAGAACCGCGACGACGGGCAATTCACCGATCGCGGCCCGGATTCCGGCACGTCAACCAATCGGCATGGCGCTCGAGAGGCGAGTATGGGAATGGCGGTGGGCGACGTTGACGGCAACGGCCAGTTGGATTTGTTCGTCACGAACTACTACGACGAAACGAACACGCTCTATCGCAACGAGGGAAGTTTTCTGTTCTCAGACGTCACGGACGAGATGGGGCTTGGAGCCCCGAGCCGGCCGCGCTTGGGATTCGGTGCTTCGTTCGCCGATTTTGATAACGACGGTTGGCTCGATCTGCTGACGGCCAACGGGCACATTCACGACCGCTTGCACGAGATCGGCCGCAACGGATCGTTCGCGCAGTTAGCTCAAGTCTTCCACAACGGGCGTGGATCGCGGTTTCGAGACGTCTCCGTCTCTTCGGGACTCTACTTTCGCGAGCCACACGTTGGGCGCGGCACGGCGATTGCCGACTACGATCGCGACGGCGATTCGGACGTCGCCATCAATCAGCTGAACAGCGAGGCAGTCCTATTACAGAACAATGCGAAAGAGATTGGCCGCTGGTTGCAGGTCGAACTGGTCGGCATTGCGAGCAATCGCGACGGCATCGGCGCGATATTGCAGATCGATCTTGGCGATCGAGTGCTAGTGCGCTCCGTGCAAGCCGGTGCGAGTTATCTCTCGTGCGATGAACGAGCCATGTTGATCGGTCTTGGCTCGTTAGATATGGTACGCGAAGTGACGGTCGTATGGCCCGGCGGACGACGCGAGTCGTGGAATGACCTGGGGGCGAATCGGTTGTGGCGTTTGGTTGAAGGAACTGGAAGCGTCAGTAACGCAAGCTATACTGCCGAGGGATGTCGTTGACGCTTTTGTACGATGGCCTTCCAAGGCCGTCGATTGCTTGACGACGGCCTTGGAAGGCCATCGTACAGGTTTTGTAAAAGTGCCACTGGCGACCGAGTGTAGTATAAAGCCTCCCACGTCGTTGAGCGATTCGAAGCATGCCTGACAGTGATTCCACAACTCGAAAGCCGTCGAGAATGAAGCGGTTATTGCTGCTGCTCGTGGCAGTCGCTGTCATCTGGGGCGCCGCGACGCTCGCCCGGATGCTGATGCCACCCGCGCCGTTGCAGCTGGCACGAGAGTCTCTCGCAGTCGGGGAATTCGACCGGGCAATAGAACACTACCGGCAGCACTTGGCGAAGTATCCCGACGACTGGGGAGTTCACGGCGAGTTGGGCCTGGTCCTGTCCGAGGTCGATCGGCCTCTGGCCCTGGAAGAGTTTCGCAAAGTTCCCGCCGATTCGGAGGCTTATCTCGACGCCAGACGTCAAATCGTTAGCATTTGCCTGGCCACAGAACGCATTAGCGAAGCGGAGCAAGCACTGCTCGACTTGGCAGAAAGAACACCCGACGACTGGTGGCCGCAGCTAACGCTGGCCGAATTATACTTCCGTCAGCGACGTCCTAGCGAGGCACTTCCGCACGCCCAGCGGGCCTCGGAATTGAATCCCGAGCACGCCGGGGCGCTCTTCCTGACCGCGGAGATACTGGACGATCTGCAGCGCTCGAGGGAAATGATCGAACCGTTGCGGAAGTTGATTGATCTCGATCTTGAAAACTATGCGGCGCACATCAACCTGAGCTATGCGTACTCGGAAGCGGGCCAGCCCGAGCGAAGTCAGGAAGAGGCCCAGTGGTGCCTCGCGCGGAATGCAAACGACGTCAATGCCTATCGGTTTTTGGCGAAGGCATTGCGTGACCAGGGGCACGTCGAGAAGGCGATGGAAACGATCGAGAGCGCTTTGACTTTAAGCCCCTATGATTTGGAATGCAGGCTTCTCGAGGCCGAGATACTGATCTTCAATCGGCGGGAGGAAGAAGCGTTGAAGCATCTTGAGCCGCTCTACGAGCAACACCAGAACGATCGCCGTTTGGTTTCGTTACTGGCGCGCGCGGCTGCGGCAGCGGGGCGTGCCGAGGAAGCGAAACGATACCGCGAACAGGCTCAGAAGCTCACCGAGTGATAGCCTTCTCGACCTTCGACGATCTGAATGTTCTGATCCACGGCCAGATCTTCCAGCTCTTGCACTTCTCCGTTCGGCCAGCGGATTGTAAGACGATCGATGATTGTCGCCTGGCCAACTCCGACCAACAACTCGGCGGGGCTTTGCCCCATAAAGCCGTTGGCGGGGAACAGGTCGCGGGTGATCGCCCTCGCGCCACAATGCAAAACGACTCGCGCGCCGATCGCCGTTCGATTCGAAACCGTCCCCTGCAACTCGATTCGCACTTTGTGGTTCTCGTTCGGAATGCGATTCAGGAACATTCGCAACGGGCCGCCTCCGACCGAACCAATCAGCAGATCGACGTCCCCATCCGCATTCAGATCGCCGGCGATCACCGAGCGGGAGTCGGAATCGATGTTCGCTTGCGAGGCAAACGACGCGTCCAGGAATCGTTGGCCGTCGACATTCATGAACAGCCGATTCGCTTCGAAGGCGCTCAGGTTGTGCCCGAGCTGGGGCATTTGGAACACGGATCGAACCCAGAATTCTCCGGCCGCGGCATCGATCTCTCCAAGCTGCTGAGTTTCGGACGATCGATCGAGTGGCTGTGACACGACAGCCCGCCACATACACGTTCAGCCATCGGGCTTGCTGCGTTCAAAGCTGAGAAAACCTGTCGTGGAGTAGATATCCAGCTGTCCGTCGGCGTCGAAGTCAGCCATTGCCGGCGCATAAGCCCAGCCGACGGTATTCACGCCGGAACCCTCACTGATTTCCCGATAGCGGCTTTCGCCATCGCTTGCCACGTACAGCCGATTCCCAGCGCATGATCCTTGGATCTGCTGAAAGATTCCTTCTGGATAGTCTTCGTGAGCAACATGAGCGATGATGCGCCGCCCCATCTTGGAGAACATGTTGGCGACATAGATCTCCGGACGGCCATCTCCGGTTAAATCTCCCGTGGCCACTCCCATACTCGTCGCATAGTCCGAAACGCCCGCCTCGTCGGAGCCGTCCCGGAACTTTCCGTTGCCCTGATTGATCAGCAAGACGTTCGTGCCGAAGTCGTTGGCTATGTAGAGATCGGGATAGTGATCGTCATTGGCGTGAAACCAAGAAGCGGCAAACGATTGACGCTTGCCGCCGCCGGCGTTGGCGTCGTTTGTCGTATTGGCGAAACGACCATCACCGGCGTTTCTCCAGAGATGATTCTCTAAGCCAGTCTGATCGTCTCCGACCCAGCCTGGCGTTCCTTCGCGATTCGCCGTCGGCGGGTGCTGGTAAAGGACGTACAGATCGAGCCGGCCGTCACCGTCGTAATCGGCAACGACACAACCTCGCGGATTGTACCCAAATACGAGCCCTGATGTGTCCGTCACATCCTCGAATCGAAGTCCCTCGTGATTCCGGTAAAGACGGTCTCCCAGGAGCAGATCGGGAAAGCCATCGTTGTCGATGTCGATCCACGTGGCGAGATACGCCTGATCGCGGACACTGCGCGAGCGAGGCTCTTCATCGGCCCAAGCCGGCAATCCGACCTCGTCGTTCACTTCTTCAAACTTCTCGCCGCCAATGGAGCGCAGAAGACGCCAGCGGCCACTGGCGCTGGCGAGCGCAATATCATGGAAGCCGTCTCGATCGAAGTCCGCGGCTGCCAGTTGCGTGTGATACTGGCGGACCTTGTCTCGTTCGGCGGTCCAGTTGTCCTGAACATCGACTTGATCCAGCCCCACATGCTCGGTGACTTCCTCAAACAACGGACGAGCCGAGTGCCGGTGTGCTTCGGAGCGCACCAACCAGCGGTCGAGAATCACTCCGTTCTCGATGGCCTTGTCATCCGTGAAGTAGCAGCGGAGCAGATGTTCGGACGTGAACTCAACGAATCCTTGCTGCCGATCCTTGCCGACGCCAGCCAGATATAAGGTCACATCCCAATACCCCGTTTCGGGATCGTTGTTGTCGACGTGCAGATCCAGCACGCGGCAGGTAATCTTCTCGATCTTATCGAAATCCGAGAAGTACGTTTGCAGGTAGCTCGCAAACTCCGCGGCGTCATGAGAGGCAGGAGGGTTGTCGAGCGCGTCCAGGCGATCTTCTTGCACGTACCCGAGGTCATATCGAACTCTTTCTCCGGAACTCGGGAGCGACGCTTCAAAACCCGGACGGCAGAAACCTCGAATCTCGTCGGTATCGCGCTGCTGAAGTGCCCGGCTGAGAGCTTTGCCGAACTTCTGTTCCAACTCGAACGCGGCGTGCTCGATCTCCCAGATGTGCTTCTGCTTGTCGATCGCCAGTGTTGCCGATGCGGGTGATTCGGCAACCTGGCCGGTCGCTGCCGACGGCACCAGCGGGGATGCATCTTGGGAACGACAAGCCACAAGCAGAACGACAAGAACGACGCCTGCAGACGCCCACACGCTGGATCGATCGGGATGCATTCTGACGGTGAATTCCTTTTTCGGCACGCACTTGCCATTGAAGTTACTATTTTATACCACACGCGGACGGCATTGACGCGTGTGTGCGACGGCCCTCCGAGGCTGTTGTACGTGGTTTTGAAAGTGCCATTCTCAACCGCGAGCGGTATATAATAACGTGCCCTTCGGTTCACCACGTCGCTTCTCAAGATAGCGAATCTCATGCGAAATCGACTTTGGAACACTTTGGCGATTATCGCAACGATCAGCCTGCTTGCGGCGGTTGTTTGGCGGTATCGCGGCCTGAACGCCGACGATTTGCCAGTTTTGTCGCCGACATCGAACGTGGCCCAAAGCCCCTCTTTGGCGAGTCCCTATGTGGCCGAGGGGCGGTGTGCGGAATGCCATGCGGAACAGGCCGAGGACTATCAATCGAGCGGCCACGCGAACACATTTCACGCCACCGCCGAATCAGAGGTCGCCCGCTGGCTGGCCGGCCAGACGTTCGACGATCCCGAACGGCCGTACTCCTACGAGTATCACTTTGATGAAGCAACAGGGCTGTCGGTTTCGATTCCGAAGCAATTCGGCGATGATCGCTTTCAACTTCCATACCTCCTGGGCTCGGGGCACCACGCGCTGACGTTCCTGTCGCTCGTGTCGGATCGTTTGGGAGACACGACCGGTGTCGAGCATCGAGTTTCACTGTACCGGAACAACGACGGTTGGGACCTCGATTTAACACCCGGACACCGCGCCCAGGTACCGCAGCAGGAAGTCGAACACTTTGGAAAGGTTCTGCGAGGCGACAAGTTGACATCCTGTGTCAGCTGCCACACGACGCAGGGCGAGATCGTGCGGCAGCAAATCGAGAACCTCACTCCAAACGTTGGATGCCAGAACTGTCACGGTCCAGGGCGCCAGCACGTGGCTGCGATGGAGAACGACAAGCAAGATGAATACATGGGCTTCACTCAGCAATCGGCCCGCGAGGAAGTCGAAGTGTGTGGCCGCTGCCATCGCCTCGCTCACTCCGAATCGGGTGCGGAAGTATCGCCAAACGACATTCGCAATGTCAGATTTCAATCCGTGGGACTTCTTCAGACCCGGTGCTTCACGGAAAGCGAAGGGCGTTTGCGATGTACAACCTGTCACGATCCACACAGAAAGGTCTCTGGTGACGTAAATCACTACGTTGACCGTTGCTCGAGTTGTCATCGCAAACCGGATTTCACAAGTTGTCCGGTCTCACCGCAAACGAACTGTATCGAGTGTCACATGCCAGCCATCGATATTCACCGCGGCATCAAGTTTCACGATCATTGGATTCGCGTGCGTTCCGATCTTGGCGAAGCGATTACAACGCAAACAGGCGACGAATGATTTCACATAACGCACGCGGTTCGCCTCGGGCCAACTCTCGGAAAGACATTTCATCATCGCGCCGAAAGTGGCTGTTTCGATGTCTGGCAATCGCCATTTCGCTGCTGCCGTTGGTGCTCTTGGAGTTTGCGTTGCGGTTGTTCGGCTATGGCTACGACACGCGTCTGATCGTACCGGCGCCAGACGCTGGCTCCGCCACGACGTACCAGTTCAATGCGCCTGCCGATCGAGCCTACTACGGCCCCGAAGATCTATCCGGCCCCGAACCACGTCCGTTTGAAATTCCGAAGCCGGAATCCGTCTATCGCATTGTTGTGGTTGGTGGTTCCACGGTAGCCGGATTTCCCTACCCGTTCGAGCTTGCTTTGCCCAAGCATCTAGAGGTGATTCTCGGGCAGCAGTTGCCCGAGATGCAGTTTGAAGTGTTGAATGCCGGCATCACCTCGATCAACAGCTTCAGCGAAGTCGACATTGTGCGGCAAGCCATTGCCTGCGACCCCGATCTAATTGTGGTTCATTCTGGGCACAACGAGTTTTACGGACCCGGTGGCTCGGCTTCGACTTCGAGCAATCTGACACCCGCACTATATCTTGTCATGCAGACCCTGCGGCGACAGCGATCATTTCAACTAGCTCTCTCGCCGATCCCCAGGCGAACCGGGTCGCATCTGATCGAGACGCTGCCAGCGGACATTGCCATTGGGTTGGACGGCGAAGTCTTCAACAACACGCAAGCGCGGTACCGAGCGAATCTGCAAAAGATCGTGGATATTGCGAAACGCTCACAGATTCCCATCATCGTGTCGAGCGTTCCCTCCAATCTTCGTGACCTCAGTCCATTACAGACAATTTCTTCCCTGGCACTGACGGCGGGCGAGGCGGAAGCGCAGGCTTCGCAGTTAAAGGAAGGGATGCGGCACATTTCGTACCAGCAGTACGACCTCGCGCTGCAGACGCTGACGGAGGCGCGCCGAGTCGATCCGACTCATCCGTTGCTCGTCTATCGTCAGGCACAATGTCTCGAAATGCTGGAACGCCGCGGGGAGGCCGCCGAAGCCTATGCACTCGCGGCAGACTTAGATGGCTGCCGGTTCCGCGCACCAAGCTCGTTTTCTAAGGTCGTGCGCGAAGTGGCGAAACGCGAGCCCGCTGGCGTCTATTTCTGTGATGTGGCAGCGCAATTCCAAAGCGTATCGCGACTTCCCGCTCCTGGAAGCGATCTATTCCTGGAACACGTACACTACAACCTGGAAGGCCACTGGCAGGCGGCACGCTTTCTCGCGGAGTGCATCATCGAAGAGGTATTGGGAAAGGCGTGGGACGTTGAACGGTTTCCAAATGACCAGCGACGTGACAAGTTATTGCAGATCACGCCCTTCGATCATCTGGTCGCGGATGCGCAAATCGTCGGCATCCTTGGGGTCTGGCCACTCAGTTTGTCGCCGGGGCGCGACGAGGAAGCCAAACTGGTGCAGGATCGCTGGCGGTCGACCTACGCCGCGTTACCGCAACTGGATCAAGATTTGTTCACCAGTCAGACTTTAGAAAGCATGACGCAAAATGTGTTGGTCGTCATGGGGCAGGCCTATCTTTCCGTGGGGCGAGAAAAGCTTGCTTTGGATTCGTTCCGACGACATATGCAAAGGCGACCTTGGGACGCTTCCGGGTATGTTGGCGTGGTGATGTCATTCAGAGCCCAAGGAAAGCTGAGCGAGGCACGGGAAGTTTTGAACCGCGTCGAGAAAATCGCGCCGAATGACCCCCGAGTCCAAGAGTTGTTGAAGAGTTTGTCGGCGGAGAAGTGAACGTGAGCCTCACTTGTTGTTGGAAAGCTCGCGTTGCGGAGCGAAAACCGTCCTGCTAGTCTAAAATCGACAAAGCACTTGGTCGGGAATCGTTTTCAAGCGGTCGAGCCGCTCGGTGAAGAATGCGTGGTCGCATCATATATACGCTGGTGGGTGTCGTGGCGATCACGTCGTGTGTTGCCGCATCGTTGTTCTATCACGGTCGCAGTCCCGACGCCGGTGACACCGCCAGCAAAACGAAAGCCGAAGTCGCGATCGAAAGTTCGCTCTATCTACCTGACGATGAACGAGAGTATCTTTGGGAATGTGAGCACCATGGTAACGTGCTCAGCGAGCACGGTTGGCGCGCCGTCAGCAAGGCGCTTCAGCAGCTCCAGGCCGATGAACTCGTCAAGACGCTGGCCGCCGACTTTCACGGCAGCGTAACTGAGTCCAGCGAGGAAAGTCGCTTTGAAAACGACTTTATCTCAATCCAGCGAAGTGTGGGTGCGGCGCATGAGCTTCGTCGCACCGAATTCAGCGAGTGGCTGCTGACGCTGCGAAGGGCGTTTGACAGCAATCTGGCGGTGCAGTTTGCTACGTTGTCGTTGGCGCCTGCGTCGCGCAGCGATCTTGCCGGCGTCTGGAACGGACGATGTCGCCTGCGAATCAGTGGCCAGCACGAGCAACAGCCGCGGGAAATCTTCCTCGCGTTCAACTTTACGATCAGCGAGCCCACGCAAGAACATCTTGAGGCCGGCGCTTGGTGGTCCGACTGCGAAGTCACGCAAGTCGACTCAGCCGAATCACAGGACGTCTTGATGCGCGAAGTCGCCGCCGAGCGTGGGTTGCTGCTAGGTACGCTGCACGACAACTGGACGACTAAGACCGGCCCGCGAGTCGTGGGGACGGGCGGAATCTACTTGTGCGATTTCAACCGCGATGGCTACACCGATGTGTTAGTCACGGAACCTCTTTCGATCCGCTCGACTTTCCTGTATCGAGGCCTGCCGGAAGGACGTTTCGAAGACGCCACGTATGAACTCAGACTGCCGAACGTCCCCGATGCCGACCATGCTCTATTTGCCGATATCGACAATGACGGCTGGGAGGATTTGATATTCCTGGGACGCGCGGTCTTCCGGAATGACTCTGGTAACAGGTTCGAGGACGCAACGCATGCCAGCAATCTCACCCAATTGATTATCGCTGCTGGGACCGAAGGAGTCAGCGGCACGGTCGTGGACTACGATCGTGACGGCCTTATCGACGTTTACATCACGCGGGCCGACGTGAGTCGATTCAATCAGGGTTCTTGGATCGATGGAAAGAGTGGTGCCGAGGAAAACAACCAGCTGCTCCGCAACGTGGGCAACGGCATGTTCGAGGATGTGACGAAAGCGGCAAGAGCGGCAGGCGGTGAGCGCTCCGCCTTTACGGCCAACTGGCTTGACGCCAACGATGATGGCTGGCCGGATGTCTATGTCATTCACGAGTTCGGGGCTGGTGCGCTGCTTGTCAACCAGCAAGACGGCACTTTCGCGGAGCAGCAAATCGCCGAGCATTCCGATGACTTCGGATCGATGGGGCTGGCCTCGGGGGACGTCGATAACGATGGGAACATCGACGTGTACGTGTCGAATATGTATTCGAAGGCGGGCAATCGCGTGATGGACAATCTATCGTCGAAGTACTACGACACAGCGACGATGGCGAAGCTGCGCCGCATGGTCGCCGGCAGCCAGTTGCATATTAACCAAGGCGAATGCAAATTCGAGCCGACCGAGAACCGGGACGACATCGCGGCCGTTGGATGGGGCTGGGGCTCGAGTCTCGTCGATCTGAACAACGACGGCTGGCTGGATATTCATGCCACCTGTGGTTTCATGAGCAAAGAGCGCGCGAAACCTGACGGGTGAAACTGCTTCTGGATGGCTGTCGTGTCACAGCCGTTTGACCGGGCCGCGACATGTAGTGCGCCGGCCGCGCCAGATCTGCAGCTTGGCGAGTTCTGGGAAGACGATCCTTGGACGATCGCCTTTCGCCACAACTTGAGTGGTTTTGAACGAAATCGGACGTTCCTCAATCTAGGAAATCGAAGGTTCGCGGACATCAGCTATCTGACCGGGTCGGATTCCGATGGCGACGGACGATCGGTTGTGCCCGCTGATTTTCGTTGCAACGGCCAGATGGATCTGCTGGTTCGGCAAGCGGGCGGCGGGCCGCTATTGTTATTCGAGAATCACTTTCCAAAACAGGGTTACCTCAAGATCTCGTTGCGTGGCAGCAAAAGCAACAGTTTGGGGATCGGCACACGCCTGACCGCTGTTTTGGGAGACCGACGGCTCGTCCGCGAACTCTATCCCGCCAACACCTTTCACTCCCAGGCAGCAAGTTTTGTCCATTTCGGTTTGGGAGAGCGTGACTCCGTCGACAAACTGATCGTCCGCTGGCCAAGTGGTACGATCCACGAGTTGACGGATCTCGACGGCAACCGTCACATCGTGATCGATGAAGCCAGTGGCACGGTCGAGACGGTCCAGCCGGGCACCGTGATTCCAACCCTTCGAGACCAGTGATGTCCGCAGATGACAGTCTGAAGGCCAAGGCTGGTCCACTCGTGTTTTGGCTTGGCGTCGTAATCTTCTTGGCATCCTTGTGTGCCGGAGTTTTCAGATCGCTGGTGCGCGATCACACGATTCCTGGAGTGGGGGTGGAGTACATCAGTGAACTTCGCACGGCATTCCAGACCGAAGGGTATCAGCAGACACTACCTTGGATGCAAGCGGCGGTTCAGATCGACCTCGACAACGACACAACCGCCCGCGAGTCAAAAACTCGGCCTCCCTATTCGTCTTGGCTGGAGACGTCTTCGTTCTGCTCCCGTGCGGCGTGGTCGCGCAAGAGCTTGGCAATTTCGGGGCGTTCCTGTTCGACTTTTGCCAGAATGAGTTCAATGCCGACTGCATCTCCAATCGCCGTGTAGAAGCCGGCCAGCCCGTCACTCCACTCGCCGGAAACCACATCGATGGGCGTTTCATTGCGGTTGTTTTTCTGGCTCACCGAACCTCCTTTCTCCAGCAGCAACTGCACGATTTCCTTACGACAAAGAAATGCCGCCACGTGCAACGGCGTGTTGCCGTCGTTGTTAGCGGCATCCACCTTCGCCCCGCTTTCAATCAAATACTTCGCGATCTCGTAACGCCCATGCAGCGCCGCCGTGCTGAGCAGCGTTGAACCGTCGTCGCCGCGGCGGTCATTGATGTTCGACAGATCGCCGAGACGTTTCTTCGTCTCATCCAGATCTCCCCGAGCGACAGCACGAGCAAGCGCATTCCGAGGGCCAACGTGCGGTTCATTCAGGCGGCGCTGCAAATCCGCGGCGGCCTGTGCGTCGTTGACCACGTGGAAGATAAAGTCGTTGCTGAACAATCCTTGCGGAGTTTGCAGTTGCAAGAGATGCATACCGACCGGCGGCACGTTGCTGACCGTGATAACAACTTCCTCTCCGTCCCCGACACTTACGCTGCCGGACACGCGTCGCCCATCGACGAAGAGACTCGCATCGTCGCGAAAGTGTCGGCCGCTGACGGTCATGCTTTGACTACCCGCGTGCAGCATCGGAAATCGCTGGCGGCCGCGCTGGCGTTCCATTGGGCCGCGCGTCCATATCGCAGGTTGCGGGCGTTCGACGTCCGCGTGGGCGCCGTGGCGCGCTGTGAATGTGCCGATGAATTTGCCGTCAGACGCCAGGGTGATCAGTTCTTCGCGAGTGAAGGGCTTGCGTTCGTGGTCCGTTTCGAAATAGACACCGTCGAATTGCAGCACGATCGTCTGGGAAACCGCTTCATCGATCAGTACGCCATCGCACTGAAGCACAACGGCGCCTTCGCTGGCGGCGACTTCTAGCGCCGAAAGCAATTCGTGCGTCAGTTCGTCTTTCGCCGTGAACTGATTCAGCGTTACCTGGCGGGCGAATGACCCGCACTGCCCCGTGCTGCCTTCCAATACCATGTCCCAGACGGGGTCGAATCTTCGTCGACCGGCCCACGAAAACTGCCAGATGTCGCGTTCTGGCTGACCGCGCTGGGCGACCCGTTCATAGAAATCGAAGTCGATGATGTTCAGCCGCCCCTGCGGCAAGATCAGGAAGCGATCGTACGCTCCGCGCCATGTTGGCGCGTCCATGCCGGTGCCTGGCGTGTTGGTGCTAACCAGGAAAGGCATGCGATGGCAGTTGCCGCAGACATTGGGTCGAGGCTTGGTCGGATCGTTGTCGCCATCAATATGGAAAAGCTTGAATCCTTCCTGCGCGCGGGAAGAGACGACGTTGTCGTAGGCGCGGCGCTGCGCAGGCGGGTACGGCACGCTCAGCAGAAATGTAGCCATATCATCGCGCTGGGCGGCCGTTAGCTCGCCCGCCTGGCCCTCGTCGTTGACCGTCTCGTCGCCGACCTGCATCATCGTCGAAGCGAGACCGCCGTCGATCAAATGACGTGTCGTACTGGCGGGGTCATCGATGTTGCTGTTCGGTTTGTCGCTGCCATGAATGTTGGCGCTGTTATTCCCTCCATAGGGATCGCCCGGGATGCCGTCCCAGTGGTAAGGGGCGGTGTCACGCAGCCCGCGAATCGGCATTGTCGAGCGGGGCATGATTTGATTTCCGCCGGTGACGACGGGTGTCTTCAGAACCCATAACAGTTGATCCGTGTGACCATCGGGGTGGCAGCTTGCGCAGGAAAACGTGCCGGTCGTTGATGCCGTAGCAGTGTTGAAGGCGATACGCCCACGCTTGACCTTGGGATGCGTGGGGTCTACCAAGGCGATGGTTTCCACTACCGCGGGCTCGGTAACTCTCGCGAGGTCAACCAGCGACACGGAATTCTCGACGGCATTAAACACCCACGCCCGCGTCGGCTTGTCCGCTGCGTCATTCTCCAAAGCGATGCCGCGCGGGACAGCGCCTACATCAACGCGTCCCAGCACATCGCCCGAGGCTGCATCGACCGTAAATAGCTTGTCAGAGCCAGCAGCGGAGACCACCAGCGTCTTGTCGTCGCCGCTGACTTGAATCGCAAACGGCGTCGCCAACGCATTCTCCTTATCGGGATGTTCCGGCGGCAGCGGCTCAAGATTGATGAAGTCCGGCTTCCGGGCAGCGCCGTCCTGGAAATCGACGCGCGTAATTTGGTTCAGGAAAGCGCGATTCTCCAATTCCTTGAGGTCATGCTTCCTGGTGCCGGCCCGGCCATTGGCGTCGTTGCGCGCGTCAGTCTGAGCGATAAAGACTTTACCTTGGGAATCGACCGTCAGTCCGTACAACAGCGTGCCCAGCGTATCAACCGTTTCGATCAGCTTGTCGGTCTTGGTGTCAAAAATGTACAAGTCACGGTCGGGTACGTCGGGATGCTTGACGATGTCGGTGACATGCCCCAGCGACAGGACGTTGTTGTTGGCGATGGAATGATTCCAGGCGTCAAACGTGACCAGGTCGCCGTCGATGTCGTCTTTGTTTCCGCCTGAAAGCTGTGTCTTGTTGTTCGACTCGAAGGGAATAACGTACAGGCGATCCCCTCGCACCATGATCGCGCGCGGATCCTGGGCCGTGATGTGAAGACGCCCGGTCACCTTTCGCGTCCCCACGTCGATGACGGCGATTTGATTCTCTGAAGACAACGCCACGTAGGCCTTGTCGCTGCCGGCAAAGGCAATGCCGACGGGTTCATCGAAGCGCGTTGCCTTGGACTTCGCGTCAAATTCCTGCACGGTTGCAATGACATGCAGATAGGTCGGGCTGCGCGAATCGCTATCGATCACACTCACCGAATCGGAAATATGATTGGAAACCCAGACTTCCTTCCCATCGGGACGGACGGCGATGCTGACCGGATCGATCCCGACGCCAACGCGGTGAACGATCTTCCGGGTCTTGGCGTCGATCACGTCGACGGTGTCGGCGGGCGTGTTTACGACGAAGACATAACCATTGTGAATGGCGATTGGCGAAGCGTGCGGACTCACGAATGTTGGATGGCCAACCTCAAGCGGTTTGTGCGGACGTTCCTTGTCGACTGTCCTTGCACTGCGTTTCGCCGATTCGCTCGTGGCGTCCTGGGGAAGGGTATTGAATCCCAGCAGCGTGCCGAAAACGGCGATCACCGCGAGGGTAACGGTCAGCGGCTTTGCCATTATGCAATCTCCAAATCATTGTCTCAGCGCCTGCGTGAAAGTCCTTGCACATGCGAACTTCCCTACGGTTGAGCGGACTTCTTGAGTTTCTCATAAGCCTGGTTCGCCTGTTCTCGCGTCAGCTTGCCAGCTTTCACCGCGCCTTCGATACGGCGTTTGGCAGCTTCCCAATCGACCTCCGTCTTGTCGATGTCCTCCTTTTCATGAGCCTCCGCCTTTTCGAGAGCCTTCCAGAGGGCGATCGCGAATTTCTCATCGACCGCGCCTGACTTCACGGCGGCTTTGAGTTTCGGCACGAGTTCTTGCTCCTTGAAGTGAAGCCACTTCTTCCGGGCGGTTACTTCGTCGAGTTTGCCCGCGGCAACGGCTTCCTTCAACTCGCCACCGACTTCCGCGACCCAAGCCTTGAGGCGCGACTCAATATTCTCATCTGCCTTACCTTGTTCGTGATCCTCCTCCTGTTCGCTCAGTTCCTTCCAGAACTCCAATGCTTCCTCTTGGTCGAGCATTCCCGCCTTGACGGCCGCCTTAAGCTTGGGCCCGACTTGCTTGTCGAGGAAGTAACGCCACTTCTCATGGGCGGTTGCCTCGTCGATTTCGCCTTCCTCGACGGCGGACTCAATCTTGTGGGCAACGGCGTCGATCCATTCTTCGAGCTTGTGCCAAGCCTCTTCGCCCTCATGCTCACCCTCTTCATCCTCGCCCCCGTCCTCCAGCGCCTCCATCATTCTCGCCGCCTGCTCCAGTGACAATTCACCTTCACCAACGGCATCCGCCAATCGTCTTTCGACGGCGTCAAAGTCCTGACCGGCCGCCGTGCTTGCTAACAGGGCCAATGTGACCGCGGCGCACAATAGGCAGGCGACTAGCCGTAGTTGTGATTGGAGGGAAGGATTAGGTAACTTCATCGTAGGTACTCCATGGTGGGAATTGCAGGTAAATGTAGCGCGACTCGACTATTTGGGCGTCGCTTCGCCATGAGGGTAGCGATAGTCGGCTCCGTCGCTGGTCGATACCTTCACGGTGTTTTCATCCGCTAAGGTATAGAGGTAGAGCGAAGGGCTGGCGTGGTAGACGATCGCTTTTTCGTCCTTGGTCCACCGGGGATAGGCGAACCAGCGATTCGCGCCTTTCTCGTTGGCGAACGGTTTGGCGTTGTTGATCGAGGGCTTATGGGCGCTAAAGTCGGCGATATAGAGCGTGCGTCCTGGGACGCGTCGATTGAATCCGCTTTGGTATTCAAAACACACCTTTTTTTCACTCGGCGAGATGCTAACGCGATCCAGAATGCCATTCTCGGCCAGGGAGCACTCGACTTTTTCAAACTTGGGTTCACCGTCAGGATTGGGGGTCATAAGAAAGTAACCTCGGCCGTGTTTGGGATGCGCGCTCTGGACGAGGATTCTGCCGTCGGTCAGGCACGAGTAGGCCCACGTGTGGTAGCTCTTGTCGGTCAGCGCGATCTCCTGCCCAGGCTTGTTGCCCACCTTGCTGGCCATCACCTGGAAGCTGACCTTGTCGGGGTGTTTGCGATTCCAGATCGGCGTGTTGGTTCCGTCGCGCGTCCAGGTTTGGTTGAAGTCGGTGTGGGTGCCGTCGCTGAGCGCGTGTAGGCCGGTGCCGTCCACATTGATGACGTGGATAGCCGTTTTCCAGTTGGTCACCACCGGATCATCCTTCAGCCGGCGAAAGAAGATGAGCATGTCGCCGGTCTTCGACCAGGAGGGCTTGAAATCCTGATGCCCGCTGGTCAGCGGATTGCCCTCGGGCGTGCCATAGGTGCCCACGTGGATTTCGCCGTTCTTGAAATACGATCCTCGATAGCCTGTACTCGTTGGCTCTGCCTCATCGCTCTCGACCGCAAGCAGGGTACCTGTGGCAAGTAGTGATGCCATTGTCCAAACGGTCAATGCCGCGAGCTTGTTCATGCCTTTACCTTTGCGAATTCCATGGCCGCATTCTGTTGAACGATGTGGCCCGCGCAGTTGTTTTGTGCTCATTCGATTACTTCGACTTCGCCCGGATTGACCTTGAAAATCGGGCGTTCTTTCGTTCGTTAGTCTTCGGTCTCATTGCGGTTCATCTGGCGCCAGCAATTCGACGCTGAACACGCTCAAGCCGGCATCTTCGTTGAGCGTCAAACACCACCAGTCGTAGAGCCCCAGGCCGACCGCCGAATTCGGATGCTCTGGAGCTTCGGGCGTGAATTCCTCGACGGGCAATTCCAGTTCAAATTCGCCACTGTCGCTCGCGAAACTATCGACCTTTCGGTAAGCGTGATGTTTCCCGGCGAAGCCGCCTTGCAAATGATGCGTCGTTAGTCCGACCAACAGATCTCGCGGCGACTCCATGTGTCCGCGGATGCGAAACCTGGCGCCTGCGCGCAGTTTCACCGGCGACTGTTCGCCGCGCGAAACGGACAAGGCGGCCAGATACAAGAGGATGGGCTTCTGTTCATTTCTCTGGCAGCCCCGCCACAACAACGCCGTGGCGCGCACGCAAGCGTCGCCGCTCTCGTCGTTCACCGTCTGTTCGCCATAGACGATGCCCTCAGGCAGTTGGCTTCTCCAGGCGGTTTCGGCGCGCCGGTGGCGAGTGGCGTTGAATTCCTTCGTTCGATCGACCGAGGCCACCACGTGGTGCTTTGCCGGCACGACGGCCACTTTGCCATCGGTCAAACGCGTGACGCGGACGCTCCCCTTGTTCACCGCCAAAACGGTGGAAGCGGCTTCCGCATTGACATTGAACTGCGTACCCAGCACTTCCAGATCCGCAGTGGGTGTATGGATCAACATCGGCTGTCCAGCCGGTTGCGGGTGGACGTCGGCCGACATTCGGCCATGTCGGAAGTGCAACTCCTTGCGGCGTCGATCAGAAATTGACAACAGCGCCGGCCCGGACACGCTGACCGTCGAACCGTCCGTGAATTTCAGTTCCGCCCAGGAGTCGGCCGATGGCAATTCGAGCGTTCCCCCATGCAGCGGATGCCCCGGCGTCAGATCATGGGACACGTGCCCGCCACCGCTGGTCCATTGCACCGAACCGCCCAAGTCGGTGATCGTCGCGATTTGCGGTTCGTTGTTTATGCTTATCCACAACGCGATGGCAACCAACGAAGCGACGAGAACTGTCGCCGCAGCGAATGACCAACGCGCCACAATCGATGTTCGCCCGGTGTTCACGGCGGCAACGCCACTTGCGTGATGACTGTGGCTGTCGGTCGCATCACCCTGCGCAAGAACCGCATCCTCAAGAACCGCGCGCAGATTCATTTCGTGCAGGAACTGTTCGCGCGCCGCGGGGTCGCCCCGCAAAGTTTGCTCGAGCCATTCCAACTGTTCGGGCGAGATCTCTGCGTCGCCGTAGGCGCGAATCAGCGATGCCATCTGTCGGTCCATGCTAGACCTCCCCCTCGGCGAGTCGCCTGCGAACACACTCGCCGAGAAGATCCCGCAGTGAGTTCACCTTGCTGTACAATCGCCGCGCGTTCTGCCCCAATTCCGACGCGATTCGAGCAATCGAATCACCGGGGGTATGCACGCTCAACAACAACCGTCGCTCTGATTCTTGCAGCCGCGCGAGGCACAACTCGACGGCATCCCGCTCGGCCGCGGCGGTTTGCAGGCGCGATTGGGCATCCGTGGCGAGCAGCTCGATGATATCCTCGCTGAGCACTATTCGGTCCCGCGCATAATTTCTGCGATGACGCAACACCTCAAAGCGGGCGACTACGCAGGCCCAGCGGACGAAGTCGTCGGGCGAGTCGGTTGAGGCAAACGAGTCAAACTTTCGCCAGCACGCCAGGCCCACCTCTTGCATGACGTCATCGACGTCGTGCGCCGAGGGCATCAACGAGCGAACAAACCCGCGAACAGCTTGCTCATGCCGGACAAGCAGGGAGACAAACCGATCGTATTGCGTGTTTTGCGACACGTTCGCGATATTCAATTGCGGGCTCCTTGCCGGAATACTTCCGGCCGCGGCCAATTTACCAAGAAACTCGCAGATTTTCCCCAATCGCTACTTCAGCGGCGAAAAATCGAGCGGTTTCAGATAGATGCTCTCGGGCGGTTGGGCCAGCAGCTGGCCGTCGCCCTCGGACTCGCGGGCGACTTTCTGCCACTGGGGATCATTCTTAAACGACCGCCAGTTGACGTCCGCCTGTTCGCGGTTGGCGTGATGGATCAGGTAAATCAGCGTGTTTTCCGATTCGGGTTCATCGAACGGCGTCCAATGAGCGAGGCTCTTAATACCATGTTCGCTGAGCAGGCGGGTCGTATGGTCGCGGAAGCGGGCATTGAGGTGGGCGAGTTGGTTCGGATTGGCAACATACGTGCGCAGTTCGTACGCCCCACCCTCCTTTTCCGGGATGAATTTGGATATGTCGGAGTAGTCGTTCTCGGTCATGAAGACACTGGTCGGACTTTCGGCCAGCAGTCCCTGAAACTCAGGAATGTCGAGCACGGCTTGCCAAGGGCGGCTGTTGACGAAGCGTACCCAATTCCGATACGCCGCATAACGTGAGGGGTGCTTGAGAACGTAGATGAATTTTCGTCGATGCTGCTCCGTGTCGATGGGCACCCAGTAGCCGACCGGCTCCATGTCGTGCTGTTTGAAAAGGCCGTCGGTGTGATCGCGGAATCGTTTGACGAGGTGCCCGAACCGACCTTCCCACGAGATTGTCGAAGCAGCCGGCGCGTCGAACGCAAATCTCGTTGTGGTCGGTGCCAAGGGTCTTAGTGGTTTGAAACAGTTCTTGCTCGGCAGCGTCTCGGAAAAAGTCATGAAATATGCGCCTTGTTCGGTCCTCGTCGTCCGCCAAACCAGCCGCACCACAAAATCCGGCGGCTCTGGCTCGCCGCTGCGAGTGGTGTTGGCTTACGATGATTCCAAACCGGCAGAACGCGCCGTGCAGTTCCTCGCATCGTTGCCTCGGCAAGATCGTGTCGAAGTGTTGGTGGTCACGGTTCAGGTGCTTATCACAACCTTTCGGATGGACCTGAAGCAGAAGCAAGCTCCGCTGTGGCGTGAGCAGCAACTCAAGGCGAACGCGGACCTGGAACGCGTGGCCAGCGAGCTGCAGTCGCTGACGCCACATGTCACCTCGCAACTGCTCGAAGGCTCTGATGCGTCGGAAGAGATCCTCAATGTGGCCGGTGATTTTGACGCGGATGTGATTGTCTTGGGAGCAACCGGCCATGCCGGCATCGAGCGGTTCTTGTTGGGGAGCGTAGCCAATCGCGTGTTGCATCATGCGCATTGCTCGGTGCTAGTCGCTCGGGGTTAATCGAGTCCGTAAGTATCACGACCAAGCGGAATGTGAAATGGAATGGCTAACGCTGATACTTGCGATGGTCGGGCTGGCCGTCGGCGGTCATCACTTCGTTCTCGGCGCCTCGGCCATCGGGCAACGCTGCGGGATGAGTCCGGTGCTCGTCGGAGCGACCATCGTGGCCCTTGGCACATCGCTGCCCGAATGGGGCGTCTCCGTGGTGGCGGCGTTGGAAGGATTCACGGATCTGTCGGTGGGTAATGTCGTCGGATCGAATATCTGTAACGTGTGCTTGATTCTGGGGCTGTCGGCGATGCTTTCGCCACTGCCTGTTTCCCGTGACTCGCTAACGCGCGGCGGCACCTTGATGCTCGTGGCAACTGCGCTGCTGCTGGCGGTATCCGCCGGCGGAACGATCGTCCCCGCCGAGGGCTTTTTGTTGCTGGCCGTTGGGGTTGGTGCAATGGCTTTGTTTGTCGCGACGCGGCGTGAGAACTCGGACTCCGAGACGCCGTTTCACTGGTGGGAGATTCCGCGGGCGGTCGTCGCGCTGGGAGTAGTACTTGCTTCGAGCCACGTGTTTGTCGGGGCGGCGGAAGAAATGGCGCGACGATGGGGCGTCTCGGAATGGACCATCGGCATCACAGTCGCGGCGATCGGCACCTCGCTGCCCGAGTTAGTGACTTCGCTGGCTGCCGTACTGCGAAAGCAGACCGCGATCGTCATTGGCAACGTCCTGGGAAGCAACACGCTGAACATTTTGTTCGTGTTGGGCAGCGCCGCGAGTCAGCAAGTCTACGACGAGCGCTTTCAAGCCAAGTATGGTTACTGGCGGCCGATCGTCGAGCAGTCCGTC
>JAQBZB010000143.1 GCA_027622275.1 Planctomycetota bacterium
GTTTTGGGCAAGATAGCCGTCACTCTTTTCACCAACGTATATTTTGAAGAATGCTGACCGGTTCATGAATAATCCGGGCTAAATCGTGGATTTAAGGCGGTGTTAAGTTGGCTTGAGCACTGACCTTTGGTAAAGTGGGATTCGCTGGCGTTCTGCCAGGCGCGCGGGAACCCAGCTCATGGGAACAGAGACCAAGGCACAGGATCGATAGCAATGATCGAGATCAAGCATAAGGACAGCGGCGCGTTGCTGTTCCAGGGAGAATCTTTCGAGGGGAAGAAGCTCGACGGAGCCAAATGGGCGGGCGCGGACCTGCGCGAGATGGATCTGTCGGGCCTGAAGCTCGAACGCGCCGATCTGCACGGCGCGGACATGACCGGAGCCATCATGGTCGGCACGGACTTGCAGGGAGCGATTTTGACCAACGCCCTGATGGACGGCATTGACCTGACGAACGGTATCCTGACCGAAGCCGTGGCGAAAAACGTGACGCTTCGGGACGCCAAATTGGATGGCGCAACAATGCGTTATGCCAACTTGCAAGGTGCTGATCTGACGGGTGCCAGCTTGAAAGGTGTCGACGCATCGATGACCAATCTGCGAGGCAACTTGAACGATGTTGATCTGTCGAATGCCGATATTCGTGGGGCTGACTTCACCGGCGCGAACTTGACCGGTGCGAATCTGACCGGTGCCAACATGCTGGACGCCAAGCTTGCCGGGGCCAAGCTAATGCGAGCTAAGATGACCAACTCGATCGGGCCGACCGGGAAGAAGTACGGTGCTGCTCCAACGCCAGTAGCTGGGAAACCTTGGTGGAAGTTCTGGGAGTAGTCCAAGGGGCGCTGTGTCCACCTGGAAGTTACCGTTGCGAGCTTCTGTTGCCCGCAGCGAGCCTATCCGTTGCCCCTTGTGTCTCGACAAAGAGGCAACTATCATGCCGGTTTGCCTTGACGCCGTATGGAGTTACGTTCCTTTCGCTGGAGCTGAGCGAGCGCGATGCGCCATGTCTTGTCCGCAGTCGTACAGAACGTGCCCGGGGTGTTGTCACACATCTCGGGGATGCTCGCCTCGCGCGGTTACAACATCGACTCGCTGGCAGTCGGCGAAACGGAGACACCGAATCTGTCGCGGATGACCTTTGTCGTTGTCGGCGACGATCGCGTGTTGGAGCAAGTCCGCAAGCAGCTCGAAAAGATCGTGACGGTCGTTCGCGTCGATGACATCAGCGGTCAGGAACACGTCGAGCGGGACATGATGCTGCTGAAGGTCCAGGCGCCGCCCGGCGGCCAACGCAGTGAAATCCGCGAGCTGGTGGATATCTTTCGCGGTCGCATTGTCGATGTGGGGCACGACGAAATCATGATCGAGATCTCCGGCCGCGAATCGAAAATCGAGGCCTTTATTGATCGGATGCGGCCTTACGGTATCAGGGAACTGGTAAGAACCGGCCGCATCGCCATGGTCCGGGGACGCAATAACGAACAAACGTCGTCGGACGGACCACGGCTGCACGACAGCTCCATTCGCAAGTACTTGAAGTAGAGAAAGAACCAACCACGATGGCTGCCACGATTTACTACGACAACGACGCCGATCTATCCCTGTTGAAAGACAAGACCATCGCCATCCTCGGTTACGGCTCGCAAGGCCATGCCCAGGCTCAGAACTTGAAAGACAGCGGCTGCAACGTCGTCATCGGCCAGCGCCCGGGCAGTGCCAACTATGACCTGGCCGTCAGCCACGGTTTCGACCCGCTGCCGCTCGAGGAAGCAACCAAACGAGGCGACTTGGTGAACATCTTGCTGCCGGACGAGGTGCAAGGCGATATTTACCGCAATCAAATCCGCGAGCATCTCAGCACCGGCGATATCTTGATGTGTTCGCACGGTTTTAATGTTCACTTCGGCCAGGTCGAAGCTCCGCCCGGCGTCGACACGCTGCTCGTCGCGCCCAAAGGACCGGGGCATCTCGTCCGCAGCGAGTTCGAGAAAGGCGGCGGCGTTCCCAGCTTGATCGCCCTGGGTCCGGGAGCCTCGGAGACGACAAAGAAGCTCGGCCTGGCCTACGCCAAAGGCATCGGCGGCACGCGCGGCGGTGTGATCGAGACGACGATCGCCGAGGAAACTGAAACCGACCTGTTCGGCGAGCAAGTCGTACTGTGCGGCGGCGTCAGCGAACTTGTGAAAGCCGCCTTCGACACGCTGGTCGACGCCGGGTATCAGCCGGAGATGGCTTACTTCGAGTGTCTTCACGAATTGAAGTTGATCGTCGACTTGTTCTACCAAGGCGGATTGAACTACATGCGTTACAGCGTGTCGAACACCGCGGAGTACGGCGATTACACACGTGGACCGCGGATCATCACCGAACAGACACGTGCCGAGATGCGAAAGATCCTGGCCGAGATTCAGAACGGCGAGTTCGCTCGCGATTGGATCTTGGAGAACCGCGCCGGGGCCGCGTCCTTCAAGGCCATCCGCCGTCGCAACCGGAATCACAAGATCGAAGAGGTCGGCCGCCAGCTACGCAGCCTGATGTCCTGGATCAACGCCAAGGAAGTCTAGCCAACTCGTTCCCAGGCTCCGCCTGGGAACGTACGGCTTTCGAGGCTCTGCCTCGTTTCGGCTGGCAGAGCCAGCAAGGACAGTGAGTTCCCAGGCAGGAGCCTGGGAACTATGGACTCCGCCTGGGAACCAGGGAGAGACAACAAACATGCCGTATCCCCAGACATTGGAAGTCTACAACTCGCTTGAGCCCGGCGATCGCGTCGAGGTTCAGCACGAAGTGAAGGTTGGCTTTCGCACGTGGATGGCAACGACGGTGGGGAAGGTCGTGAAGAAGGAACGCCGCCGCCACAGCTTGCACTTCAACCGCAACTTTGACGACAAGGTCTACAGCGACATTATCGTGCTGGAGCGGGATGGTGGTGAACTCACGACCGTGACACTCGACGAATTCTCCGCACTCACCAGGCTCGAATCTTCCCGTGCAAGCTCCTCCGATGCCAAAGCCTGACGACAGACAGCGACTCTTGTTCGGCGTCATGTTGGCGGTGTCGGTTTGGGGTTCGATTATCGCTCTCGGGGCCTTCCTGTTCGGCCTCGACCCGGCCACGGGCCAAGTCACCTTCGCGCCAAATGTCGTTCGCGGAGGCATTGTCCTCGGATTTGTTGCGATCTTCGTTGGGGGTTGGGCGTTGCTGCTTCGCGGTCGAAAATCAGCGTAGTCGCCGATCGCGCTACGGCGTATGTTTTCTATAGGTGCCCGGCCTGTCTGCTCCTATCTCGAAGCGTCGGGCAACGTTTCACAACATCGCCCGCAACAGGAGTGTCGATCATGTCTGCCAGGCATGCGCCGCCGCAATCACAATCCGCAGCCGGTCTGTCGATCGGCGAGTACCTCATTCAGAGGCTACAGGATTACGGACTCCGTGATCTGTTTGGCATCCCCGGCGATTATATTCTGACGTTCTACGGCATGTTGGAGCAAAGCCCGATCAATGTGGTGGGCTGCACGCGCGAAGACTGTGCCGGCTATGCGGCGGATGCGTACGCCCGGCTGAACGGATTGGGCGCGGTTTGTGTGACGTATTGCGTCGGCGGTCTGAGCGTCTGCAATTCGATCGCCGGTGCGTATGCCGAGAAGTCTCCCGTCGTCGTGATTTCAGGATCGCCGGGCTTGAACGAACGGGTCAATAATCCGCTGTTGCACCACAAGGTGCGCGACTTCCGGACCCAGTACGAGGTTTTTGAGAAGCTTTGTGTCGCCGGCACCGAGCTGTCCGATCCGTTCAGTGCTTTCCAAGAGATCGATCGCGTGCTGGACGCTGCCGCGCGCTTCAAGCGGCCGGTCTACATCGAGATCCCTCGCGACATGGTCAACGTCGTGCCGCCTGTGAATCATCCGTATCAGATGCCTGAGTTGACAAGCGACATGAGTGCGGCGGCCGAGGCGGCCGACGAAGCGGCCTTGCTGATCGGCAACAGCAAGAAACCGATCATTATCGCGGGCGTCGAGATCCATCGCTTCGGCTTGCAAGACAAACTGCTTGAACTAGCCGAACAGATGCAAGTTCCCATCGCGGCAACTCTGCTCGGCAAGAGCGTCATTCGCGAGACACATCCGCTGTACATCGGCCTTTACGAAGGTGCGATGGGACGCGCCGAGGTGACTCAGTTTGTCGAAGAGAGCGATTGCGTCGCTTTGCTCGGGACGTTCATGACCGATTTAAATCTAGGGATCTACACCGCCAACCTCGATCCCGCGAAGTGCATTTATGCCACGAGCGAGCAACTGCGGATTCACCACCATCACTATCACGGCGTGTTGCTCGGGGATTTCATTGCTGAACTGACTGCGCGCAACCCAAGTCCGCCGCGACGAGTCATTCCCAAGGCGCTGGAGCACTCGCCGGTCGACTACCAACTGTCGGCGGATGCACCGATCACGATCGAGCGGATGATCGCGCGGCTCAACCAACAACTCGACGACAAGACGATCGTGATTGCGGACATCGGCGATTCGCTGTTCGCCGCGACGGAACTCATCACGCGTGAGCGAACCGACTTCATCAGCCCCGCTTACTACACGTCGATGGGCTTCTCGGTCCCGGCGGCGCTCGGTGCCCAGGTCGCGCGACCCAACGATCGCGTGCTGGTGCTGTGTGGCGATGGGGCGTTTCAGATGACCGGCATGGAGCTGTCGACGATCGTGCGGCAGGGCTTCTCGCCGATCATCATCGTGCTGGACAATCACGGTTACGGCACCGAGCGGATGCTGCACGAAGGCGATTGGAAGTACAACGAAATCCACGCGTGGAACTACTACAAGCTTCCCGAGGTTTTGCGTGGCGGCACGGGGTACGAGATTTCGACGGAAGGGGAATTCGACGCGGCGCTCACCAAGGCCTGGGCCGACCGCAGCGGCATGAGCTTGCTGCAAGTTCATATCAGCGTCAACGACGCCAGCCAGCCCCTGCGTCGGCTTGGCGAACGGCTTGGTCAACGCATTTGATTTGGACTGCTGTGACTTGTCACAGCTTTCGTATGCGGCGGAGCCGCTTTTGTCTGGAATAGCTTGCAAGACTCGTAAAGTGGCTCTGCCATAAAATGGGGAAGCGGCGACAAGTCGCCGCAGTCCAAATCGACGGTTCGTGTCCTCGCAAGGTATAATGCCGCCCATGAAAATCACCGCCATTGAAACTTATCCAGTCAGCATCGCCCTGAAGCCCGAGTATCGAATGATCACGTCGTTGGGCGTGCATGATGTCTCAAACTATTTGCTCGTGCGCGTCCTCACCGACGACGGAGTGGACGGAGCGGGTGAAGCGACCGTGTCGGAAAGGTGGAGCGGCGAGACCGTCGTCGGCGCGAAGTGGCTGATCGAGAACGTGCTCGCGGCGCAAGTCATCGGCTGCGATCCAGCTGACATCGAAGAACTGGATCGCCGCATGGACGCAGCATGTCGCCACAACTGGTTCGCCAAATCCGCGATCGAAATGGCGTGCTGGGACATTTGGGGCAAGGCGACCAACAAGCCGGTCTACGAGTTGCTCGGCGGTGCCTGTCGCAGCCTGTCGATTCGCTGTCGCTTCTCGATGGGAGCGTACGAACCCGACCGTGCGCGAGCGCGAGCCTTACAGTTAGTCGAACAAGGCTTCGACACGATCAAAGTGAAGACCGGTACGGATCCCCAAGTCGATCTCGCCCGAGTCCGCGCCGTCCGCGAGGCGATCGGTCCCGACCGGAATCTGATGATCGACGCCAATTGCGGTTGGGACGTCGAGACGGCGATCCGCTGCATCAACGAGTTGGAAGACTGCAACCTGTGGCTTGTGGAGCAGCCGACACCCGATGGCGACTACGAGGGTCTGGCCCGCGTGCGCCGAGAAACGCGGCCGCCGGTGATGGCGGACGACATCTGCTTCGACATGTGCCACGCCCGCGAACTGATTCACCACGAGAGCTGTGACCTGATCAGCCTGTACCCCGGCAAGAACGGCGGCATCCGCAAGGCGAAAGCGATCGCCGAGTTTGCCGCCGCCCACGGTGTCGCTTGCTCGGTCGGCTCGAATTTGGAATACGATATCGCGACTGCCGCCATGTGCCATCTGGTTGTTGCCACATCCAACATGCAGGTCGAAAAGTATCCAGGCGACATCCTTGGGCCCGCTTATCACGTCTCCAGCGTCGCCAAGAATCCGATCGCAATCGCCGGTCCCGTCACCACCATCACCGACGCGCCGGGACTCGGCGTCGAAGTCGACTGGGAACGGCTGAAGTAGGCCGCTACCGATGTTCGAGATTGGAACCATTCGCGCGCAACTGAACGAACTTGCCTTTCACGACGGCAAACGCGCGGTTGTGATTGGTCTTGTGGCTGATCTGTTTCCTGACAAATCTTCCACGGAAGTTGAAACCGAGATCAAGCATCTCGAAGAGCGGCTTCGAAAACACGATTTGCTGCTAGCGCGAAGCCGCGAGGAAGCGGACGAACTCTACGCCGTACAGACGCTCAAATATCGTGAGACGGATCTCACTTGGATGGCCAGTGGCATCCAGTGGGTCGCCAAGATCACGACGGTGGCACTGGAAATGGTGGTGCCGGGTGCGATCGGAATGTGGCTTGATCAGAAACTGGAGACGCACTTCCTCGGTGTGCTTGGAATCATCCTCGGCGTCCCGCTGGGGATCTGGCATCTGGTGAAGATGACGAAGCGCTAGGACATCAAGTCGGCGACGAACTCGTTCGTTAGATCTGCCATCAGTTCGTCGATGGCCAGCAATTCACTTTCCGCGCGGACGATCTCGACAGTCTTCGTCGAGCGGGCGATTGATCGAGCAGGGACCGCCAGGGTGAGCGTCTGTGTAGAACCCACCACCGATTTCTGTTCAAGCGTCATGTTGGCCTCGGGTGTTGTCGCGTCCGTCTCGCACTGGATTGAACTCGGACGGCACGGATGCGTCCCATGGAACAATAGCTCACCATTGCCAGGTGAGGAGCGGCTTTCGGCACGAACACCGAGCTGCCAAGTCGTCGATGCACTTTCCTTGGAACCTCTTGCCGGAAAGTGGAGTTGTAACGGCCTGCCTCGGTGATTCAGCGCGCCGGATCGTCGGCGCGGAACGAGTAAAGATCGGCGTCTTGCAGATAGAATTCCAGCCGGATGATTTGGCCGGTTAGCTCCGCCAGCACACAACACTTGGCGATTAAGAAACTGTGGAGCAACTAATTCCTGGACGGCGATTTGGGACGGCGATTCGGGAGGGCGAGGCTCCCGCCGAGCCTTTCCCCGTATGGCTCGGCAGGAGCCTTGCCCCGCGCGAAACTCAAATCGGGCAGTTGTTGATAGTCACTTTCTAACTCTTACCGGCCGCGTCGTTTTCGTTCCAATCGGATGCGGCAACCGATGGCGACTGTTTCCGTGACTTGTGGTTGGTCGCCGTCGAGCAGCGCGGTCAACGCAGCGGCAACGTACTGCTGCTGCACCTTGTCGGCGGCCGGACTATCGTCCAGCGCTCCCATGTAAGCGATCTTTCGCTGTGAGTCGAGGACAAAGAACTCGGGCGTGTAGGTCGCGCCGTAATCGTGGGCGATCTGCTGCGATTCATCGTCGAGATATGCGAAGTTGAAGCCCTGTGACTTGGCTCGCGCCTGCATCTCGTCCATGCTATCTTCCGGCACTTTGTTCACGTTGACGGCGACAACCGCAACGTCGCGTGAGTCGAACTGCTTGGTCAAGGCGATGATCCGCGCTTCGTAGTCGATCGCATAAGGGCAACTGTTGCAGGTGAACACCAGCACGACGGCCTTGCTCTGTTTCAGATCGGCCAACGAGTGCGTCTTGCCATCGATTCCGGGCAAGTCTTTCCACGCGGGAGCCGGATCGCCGATGCTCAAGACCGGATTGTACTCACCGGCATGCACGGTCGTCGCCAGAGCCAGCAATAAGACGATCTTCAAGACGCGAGACATAAACAGCCTTTTAACTCAAAGTGAAAACGGTCGTCTGCGATGGAACACTAATCAACGCTGATAACCACTAATTGAAGACTGCTCTCGCGATCTCTTTGTTAGCACTCACCTTTTAATGCTCCAAATCGTGAGTTCTTCAACAGTCACCAGTCCGTTTTTGTCCGTGTCAGCGTCGGAACAATCTTTCGACATCTTCGATCGTTCGTCCGCGTCTAACCCCTGGTCGCCGTTCTGGTCGTACTTGGCGAGTAATTTGGCGTAGTAGGCAAGATATCTCGGATCAATACGCTTGGCGTCCGAAGCCGGGGTCGCTTGTCCCGAGTCGGTTCTTGAAGCGGGTTTCGGCGAGGACGAATGCAACGTGGCAACCTGCTGCGGGTGTTCCGAGGCATCGATGGATGCGGATAGCACCAGATACGCTTCACCGACGCCATCGGGCGATTGGCTGACCAGTGTGCCGACCAACAAACTGTGCCCATCGCGGATACGCGACGTTGTCCGATGAGTCAGCCGCGAGACACCCTGCGGGACCGATTTTGATTCTTCATCCGTGCCGACGTTCCGCTGCTCGACTCCCGACTTTTCAAAGTCAACCACCGTCACAATGTCGGAGTCGCCAGAGACTCGCGCCTCGACCGAGAACATGATCCCAACATCCAAGTTTTGGTAGTTGTTCGAGATTCCGCGCGATCCTGGAGCGAATACGGTGCCCACGGCCAACGGAACGGTTTCTCCCACTTGAAGCAGCGCCTTTTGGTTCTCGATCGCCGTCAACTCGATCCGATTCGCCACATACACGCCTTCCATTGAGGCAAGCGTCGTGATGCTCTTGATGACTTCATCGGTCCGGCCGGATAACGACGCGGTGTCGAATTCGGCCAACGACTCGCCTCGCGCCTTGAGAAGATGCATCTGAATGCGGAGCGTATGCGGTGCCCGATCAAGCTGCTGCAACACGGCGATGACGCGTTCTTGGTTCTCCGCCGCTGTTTGAATCAAGAGCACGTTGCTTGTCGGATCTGACACGACGCGTCCGCCCGTCTCTTCGAGGAACTCTGCCAGGGTTCTGCTAAGCACGTCAGCCGGTGCGTTGCGAGCCGCGTAGACAATCGTCTTTGCACTACGCTCGTCGGACTTCGCGGGCGCGCTATTTTCGTTGTCGTCGGCGTGGACGACGCCCAGTAACCCGCAGCAGGCCAGGAACGCCATCGCAGTTACGGTTCGCATCATGTAGTCCTCAGTTCAAGAGACAACGGCAAGATGTTGACGATTCGATTGGAACATGCGGGACGGGCAAAAGCAATGTTCCCGGCTAGCGCCACATACGACAGACAACCTTCGCCTTTCACCCCAGCAACCCGCGCATGCCCGCGGTCAACGCGTCGTCGATGCTGGGATCGCTGAACGCGACGCTCACTTCGTAGCCGCCGTTGGGATACTCTTCCTTCACCGGGATATACCACGGGCCGCCGTCGCCGTACGCGGCGGTCGCCACGAACCGCTCGCCGCCGATTTGCTGAGCGCGAAGCTGGTACTCGATAAAACACTCGGCGGGCAGATGCAGCAAGCTTGTCTCGTTCAAGTGCAGCGAACTGAGCACGATCGGGATCTTCTGCTCCAATCGCCGCAGCCAGGAGAGCATATACGAGGGACGATTGCGGGCGACGACCGCGTTGTTCTTGTCGTCGATTTGTTTGATCAACGAGTCGGCCGCGAGCGTATCACGCGACACCGGCAAGATCTCCGCGGTGTTCCAGCGAACCTGGTCGATCGGCTCGGGCTGTAGATCACGTTCGGATGCAACGATCCCCTGGTAGACGCGCTGTGTGAGAATCGGGCGAGCTTCTTTGGAGCCATCGTTGTACTTGCCCGCCGAGATATTTCCGGCACAGCCGGTGAAGTAGAGATGCATGCAGTCGGGTTCGTCTTGCTGACGCTGCTTACGAGCCAGCCCGGCGAAATCACTCGTCACGCGGCCGTCGCCGTAGTAGCTCATCGGGTGCGTGGCGTAGTAATGACACGAGGCCAGCTTCCGCTCGCCATTGAAAAACGCGACAGTCTTCATCCAGGGATCGACCAGTCCTTCCGGCATGGCGATCAGCTGCGGATCTTTACAACTGCTCCCTCGCATCGCTTGGACTCGTCCGTTCTCGTCGCGGAAGACGCGACGATTCGAGGCCACCTTGTCGACCTTCGCTTGACCATGAGCTACGTGCGTCAGCGGCTCGGCCTGCTTCAATGCTGCGGCGACGGCCTGACGGCCTTGCTCCAAGCAGCGGCGAAAATAGTCGACTTCGACGATATGCGGCAGATCGCCTTGTGCGTCGACGATCCGCTCGGCCTCGAGGCAGGCGAACGGCGCGTTGTGTTGATGCACGCATTGAACGGCCACGCGATCGGGCGTCGTACCGGCCGCTTCGGCCAAGGCAAGTCGCCACTCGACGTGCGCCTCGTTCGACAGTCCCGTCCAATCGACCGCGCAAACCACAATCGGCCGGCCAGCACCCAGCAACACGAAACCGACCGCCTCCAACGCATCGTCGACGGCGACCACCGGCGTGATCCAACCGCCGCAACACGAATGCCCGATCGGCGGCGTCACATCAAATCGGAACGGAGCAAGATGCAAAGTGCCGCCCGCCGTAGCATCACGGCAGATCCCGTTCAACGTCCAACCGGCAATCGACGCACCAACCGCGCCTTGTAGCAGATGACGTCTGTTTAACTTATCGTTCTCGTTCACGATCTTCGGTCCCGCTGCGTATGAAACAAAAGAGAATCGTTGCCGAGAGTATGGCGCGCTGATCGGTGCCGGGCAAGTTGCTTCCGCATGGACGAACGAAATAACAGCGGCTTGGTGGGCCAACAACCAGCCAGCGCCGACGCTCTCGCGTCCGCCAATGTAGACTGCACACTCCGTGTGCAGAAAGCTTCCGCACACGGAGTGTGCGGTCTACATTGCGTCTCCCTGCCGCCAATGAAAGTAATCGCTGGCCGATAGTCCCGCCTTCACACCATTACGAGCAATATAGTCGCGAAACCGCTGAAATTGCTCCGGGCTTCGAACCAAATGATCGAAGCTTTCCGACTGCCAGAATCGTCCGGCCTGTTGAAGCTTGCGATTGATCTTCGTGGCAGTGAACTTCTTCCAGGAAAAACACTGACCCTCGATCTCCGTCTCGTCCAGCAAACAAACAAGTAAGTGGACATGGTTGGGCATCACGATGAAGTCGCCAAGATGGTAGCGTTGACCATCGAAATGCCACAGGCTGTCCGCGACGATCCGAGCGAGTTCTCTTTGTCGCAGAACGCATTTGCCAGCCCCTTGTCGAGATGCTCGAGGAACTCTTGCGAAAGCGTATTGTGGAATTCGTTCTGATGCAGTTCCGGTAACTCTGCCAGTTGTTCCCTCCAGTCCGGTGTTTCAACGCTGATGCCGTGCCGGGCCAGCCAATCGCGCCGTTTGCCGTACCACAAATCGGCAACTGCAACTGGAATAGAATCCTCGGTGCGAAAGGTGACGAAGTAAGTCACGCCTGGTTGATACCAATGCGGCAGGTCACCCGCCGTGATCCGCAGTTCGCCATCGGGATCAAACAGCTCAAAAGGCAAGGCATGTCTCCCATTGTAGACTGCACACTCCGTGTGCAGAAACTCCGCACACGGAGTGTGCGGTCTACATTAATTCACCTCAGCGGTTTCGACCAACTCCGACAGTCTCTCGAAGCCGAGCTTCAAGACGTCGCGAGGGTCCTGTGCCCACAGGTCCGGGTTAAATAGCTCCAAGCTGATTGCACCCGTGTAGCCCTTGTCCTTCAACACGGTTAGTTCCGCCTTCAAATCGATCACGCCGTCGCCGATCATCACGCGATCGGGGTCCAGTTGTTTCAGCGGCGGGATGTCAGGGTGGGCGTCGTCGATGTGGTAGTGGCTGATCCGCTCGACGGGAACGGCGCGCAAGTCGTCGAGCGTCGAATTGGTGTTCCAGCTGTGGAAGGCATCGGCGATCAACGTCGCGTCCGGATCGTCGACGTCTTGTACCACCTTCCATGCTTGCGGCAACGAGGCGACCGACTCGAAGAAGCTGATGTACTCGAAGGTCGGTTTCGCGCCGATTCCTCGCCCGATCTCCAACAGCTCCTTGTAGCGCCGAGTGATCTGGCCGATATCGCACGGAAACCGCGCCGGCGAACAGACCAGCCACGGCGATCCCATGCGCGTTGCCAGTTCGAGACGCCGCTTGAAATCTTCCATCTGGGGCGGCCGTTCAAACTCGCTGGCTTCGGCCCAGCCGCGGGACGCGATCATGCAGGGCACGCTCAGTCCGTGATCGGCCAGCGACTTTTCGATGTCGCTGACTTCGCCGCCTTGGCCGATGTATTGATAGATCTCGTCGACCCACAGCTCGATCGCCGGAAACCCGGCTTCGGCGGTCAGCCGAATCTTGTCCATGATGGGTGTCGGTTTGATCGTGCTGGTGTTGAGACAGAGCGTGAAGGACATCTCAGAATTCCTGGGGGCGATGTTGGTGGTCCGGCAACGTCGGTTATGATGCAGCATATCCTATCACCTTGCACCGAGGGAACAACTCGATGACCGAATCGACGACGAATCCATTCAGCGAATTCCCCGTCGTTATCACGCTGCCGCTGCAATGGGGCGATCAAGACGCGTTCGGCCACGTCAATAACACGGTTCCGATCCGCTGGTTCGAGTCGGCGCGTATCGCATACCTGGAACAGACCGTCATGAGCCAGATGATGCAGAAGGGGGGCCTCGGCCCGATCCTGGCATCAGTGACGTGCAACTATCGACGACAGCTGCATTATCCGGATCGGGTCTCGATCGGGGCGAGAATTGTGAAACTCGGCCGCAGCAGCATGATCATGGAGCACGTTGTCTACAGCGAGAAGCTGGACGCGGTCGCAGCGGATGGCACGTCGACGGTTGTTGTATTCGACTACAAAGCCAATCGGCCAACGCGCATTCCCGACGAGATTCGGAAGGCGTTCGAATCGCTCGAGGGCAAGACGCTCGGCGAAACGCAGGCGTGAGGCTTGGCTGTAACCGAGACGGTTTCGCCAACAACAAAGAAAGGCCGCGAGTCATCCTCGCGACCTTTCGTCAGTTCACACAAATCCACGCCGCGTTACTTGACGTCTTCTACAAGCGTGGCTGGGAAGCCAATTCCGGCCAAGGTTTCCATGGCCTTCTCGGTACTGAACTCGTTGGGATTTGTCTTACACTTAGCGATCCTGTTTCCAAAATCGATTTCCACGTTCGCTACACCCGGCAGCGATGAAAGTGAGTCTTTCACTTTCTTAGCTCACGAGATGGGTCAGTGCATGTCGGGGATGTTCAGTGAGACAAGCGTCTCGTTTGCGGCAGCCTCGGTGTCGGCGGTCGATTCGGACGGCATGTCCGGAAACCAGATCTCCACGCCCGGCGAAGCATCGCTTACCGGATCTGGCGCGGACGGTTGGTTACATCCAGCCGCCAGCAACACCGACAGGCTGACCAGAAATCGAAGTTTCATGGCTACCTATCCTTTCAAAGTTTAGAAACAGAACACAACTACAAGGGTTATCGGCTCACGAGCTGAATGCGGCAAGCAAATCCGCGAGCGGACGCCAAACACACGCCGACAACTTTCAGCTTCTTTATAGCTTGCGCTCGCAACGGCGTCACGGTCAGTATGCTGGCTCACCGAGAAAGCCAAATAACCGTCGACGGCAAAACTCGAACCCCCAGCAGGCACTCAGACTTTGGCCGGCTCACCCCGCTGGCGATGGATACACCGGAGAATGTCGCGCCGCGAGAGAATTCCGGCCAGCCGCTCGCCATCCAGGACCAACAGACGCCGGATCGCCGACGCCCGGAAGATGTTCGCCGCCACGGCGACGCTCGCGTCTTGCTGGACGGTTTTCACGTCCCGCGTCATGAATTGTTCACAAGTCGCGTAGTGCGTCGAAGCGTCGTTGTTCCCATAAAGTCGTAGGACGTCAAATTCGGTGATCACACCCCGCAGATGGTTGAAATCGTCAACGATCGCTACGCCGCTGACGTTCCGTTCCAACATCGTATCGATTGCCACATCAACCGCTGCATAATGTGGCACACTGACGATGTTACTGGTCATGACATCTTTGACGATCTGCGACATCGTTGTTCTTTCGCGAGTTCGATTTGAAGCACCAGCGATCCCGCAAGTATAGCTCGCGATTCGGTGATCCTCCTTCCGCTCGCACGATCGGATTCCAGCGAGTTCACTTCAAAGGCAACACAGCGGCCGCGGCCATCGTCGCGATGAGTCCCGAAATTCCCATGACGATGCTCAGCGGTGTGATCGTCTTGAGCCCTTCCGCTTCGGTCATGCCGCTCATCTTGCAGATCACCCAAAAGCCGCTGTCGGCCATCCAGGCCACCGGCTTCGAACCGCAGCCGATCGCCAAGGCCAGATAAACGGGATGGAACGTGAGCTGCCCCGGCTCGGCGAAATGTTCGAGGACACTTACTGCCGTGATCATCGCCACGGTGGCTGAACCTTGTGCCGTCCGAATCAGCGCCGTCACGATGAAGGCGACAGGCAGGATCATGATCGGGTTGATGTCCGCAGTGAGCTTCGCAATCTCGTCGGCGATCCCGCATTCGCGTACCGTCGCGCCGAACGCTCCACCACCGGCCGTGATGAGGATGATCACCCCTCCTCCGGCAAGCGCCGTCTGCACGGCAACGGCGAGTTCCTTGGCGCTCGTCCGCAACTGCCAAGCCACCATCGCAAGAGCAATTCCGGCGGCGATGATCAACGCGACGTTCTTGTCACCCACGATGTTCACGTAAGGCTGCGCCGCGACTGCCCACTCGGCACCGCCCGCTTTGACGTACGTGTCGAGTCCCGTTTTTGCAGTGATCAACACAACAGGCAGAACAATCGGACACAACGACAACCAGACCGGAGGCAATTCGCTCTCGTCGCGCCGAGAAAGCTTCTCGAGATCCGCCAGCGACACATCGACCGATTCGCGCAGCGGGATTTCCATTCGTCCGTTCAGCCAACGGGCGAATAGATAGCCGCAAGTGCTGGCGAACAGCCCGATCACACAACCGCCAACGATCATCGCCGCCAAGTTGACGCCCAGATGCTCGGCGACATACAGCGGCCCCGGCGTCGGAGGAACGAGCGAATGGGCCATCGTTCCGCCAGCGACGATCGTCAAAATGTACAGCAAATAGTTGCCGCCCGTCCGCAACCGAGCCGCCTTGCCCAGCGGCATCATCAGATAGAACACCGTGTCAAAGAAGACAGGGATCCCCAGCAAGAAACCGCTGCCGACAAAGGCCGCCGGCGCGCGAGGTTCGCCGACCAGCCGCAACGTCGATCGCACAATCTTGTCGGCCGCGCCGCTGTCGAGCAGGCACTTGCCGATGATCGACGCCATGGCGATCAAGATTCCGATGCCGGCGCACGTCTTGCCGAATCCTTCCGCGACACGGGTCGGCGCGGGGGACGTCACAAACTTGCCGGCCGCCTTCTCGGTCCATTCACCTTTGGCAACTCGCTCGTCGGCGTACTTGCGCAGCGCCGTCTGCGGCGTCAGCAGTGCGACCGTCAACGCGGCGAGCAACAACGCGACGAAGGCGTGCAGACGCAAGATCAAAATGCCGCCCAAGACGATGGCAACGGCAATGGCCAAGATCAAAGCAGGATGCATGTCTCTGTCTCCAAATCGCAAATCGGGAGCCACCAAACGACGGCTATTTCCGAACGGTCCTTACACGGCGTATCGTCGCACGACTTCTTCGTCAACTTCGATTCCCAGTCCCGGTTTCGTGGGCACGGTGATGAAGCCGTCCCGCATTTCGAATCGCTCGGTCGCCAAGCCATCCCGCCACGGGTTCTCCGATTGATCCAGTTCGAGCTGCGGAGTATCGGTCGGCAATCCCCAGTGCGGTTCGTGCAACAACGAGAGCAGCTGAATCGTCGCCGCGATCAGGATGTCACCTCCCCAGCAATGCGGAATGCAACGGATGCTCGACAGCTTCGCCATCTCGGCGATGAACAGCACTTCACCAAGCCCGCCGCACAGACTGAGATCCGGCTGAATGATGTCCACGGCGCGGCGATCGATCAGCTGCTTGGCGGCAGCCCGCGAGTCGAGCGCTTCGCCGCCTGCTAATGGCAACGGCATCTTGCGACGCAGTTCGTCATAACCGGCGTACTTGGGCGACTGAGGCAGCGGTTCCTCCAAAAACTCGAAGCCCAGCTCGTGCAACTCGTGCCCCATCCGGATCGCGCTGCCCATCGTGTAGGCACCGTTTCCGTCCGCCATCAGTTGAATGTCCGGTCCCACGACGTCGCGGACCGCGGCAGCCACTTTAGCTTCCCGCGCGACCGAGTATCGCCCGACGCGCATCTTCATCGCTTGATGTCCCAGCTCGACCATTTTGGCCGCGGCCTCGGGATAATACTCCTCGATCTCCAGCCCCTCGGTGTAGTCCATCGCAGAGACATAAACGGGCACCCGTTCGCGCATCCGCCCACCGAAGAGTTCGGCGACGGGCAGATTCAAGGCCTTGCCGCGCAGATCATTGATCGCCGTCTCGACCGCGCCAACGGCCAGTCCATTGCCAAAGTTCGCGCCCCACAATTCGCGCCACAGGCGGCGGTATTCGAGTGGATTCTGACCGATCAAGCGAGGTGCGAGATCATCCTCGATCGTACCTCGCGCACCGGATATCGGCGCTGTTTCGCCCCAGCCGACCAAACCTTCGTCGGTTTCAAGTTTGACAAGCAAGGCGTCGCGAGTCTTGGGAAGCGGCACGGAAACGGATGCACCGAACGCTCGTTTCAAGCGATGTCGCAGTAAGTAGGTCTTCACCGAAGTGATCTTGAGCCGTGGTTGGCCCGCCAGATCTTCCGCGTCGAACGCGTCAGCCAGGGAGTACGGCACCAACCCGCCCGCGAGAACACCCGCTCCGATTC
The DNA here is from genome assembly GCA_027622275.1 of Planctomycetota bacterium. Taxonomy (GTDB): domain Bacteria; phylum Planctomycetota; class Planctomycetia; order Pirellulales; family Pirellulaceae. The sequence goes on from JAQBZB010000143.1 coordinate 16,961, forward strand.
GCAATAAGTCGCGACGGCTATTTTGCAACGGCAACGATGGGTCGTAGTTCTGTTTCATGGTAAGCTCTCCCTGATCACGGCGGTCGTTCATTGGCTCCGGCACAAGAGCCGTTATAAACTACTGGAAAGTCCGAGTACATCATTCAGAGAGAGACATCACATCATGAAACCACTTCTTGCGTTCCTGGCCTGCCTATCCGCGCCCACGCTGCTCATCGCGTCGGAACCAATCGATATCGGTTCACGACGCGAACTGTTCGTCGACGATTTGCTCATCGACAAGCTGTCCGGCGAGGCGGAACTAAGGCTGCATCACCCGACGCCGCGCGAAGTCGCGATCGTTCATGATGCCCCGTGGGAAGGGAGCGGCTCGGGATATCACACCGTTTTCCAGGACGGCGATCTCTATCGGCTGTACCATCGGGGTTCGCATCTGGAAGTGACGCCGGGCAAGCTCGGCAGCGGCGACCACCCGCCCTTCTATTGCTATGCGGAAAGCAAGGATGGAATTCAATGGACCAAGCCAGAACTCGGCATCGTCGAGTTTCATGATTCGAAGAAGAACAACATCATTCTCGAGGGACTGGGGACGCACAACTTCGCACCCTTCAAAGACACCAACCCCGACTGCTCTCCCGAAGCCCGGTACAAGGCACTTGGCGGGATCATGAGTGAGGGCGGTTTGTTTGCGTTTCAGTCGGCGGATGCCATTCACTGGTCGCTGATCCGTGACAAGCCGGTCATCACCAAAGGTGCTTTCGATTCGCAAAACCTCGCTTTCTGGGACGCCACGATCGGGAAGTATCGCTGCTATTTTCGCATCTTCACAGGCGGCGTCACAACGAAAGCCGAATGGAAACCCACCGGAGTGCGAGCCATCCGCACGGGCACGTCGAGCGACTTTCTCAACTGGGGCGACGAAGCGGATCTGACCTACGTCGATTCTCCTCAAGAACAGCTGTATACGAATCAGATTGCACCCTATTATCGAGCGCCTCACATTCTGATCGGGATGCCATCGCGGTACATCGAGCGAGGCTGGTCCGAATCGATGCGTGCCTTGCCGGATCGCGAGAAGCGAGAGCTGCGAGCTTCCGCCCATGAGCGTTACGGGACGGCGTTGACCGAAGGGCTGTTGATGGCCAGTCGCGACGGTGTCCTGTTCAAACGGTGGAACGAGGCGTTCCTGCGCCCCGGCATCGGTCGCCCCGGCTCGTGGCAATACGGACAGCAGTACATCGCCTGGAATGTCGTCGAGACGGCATCTTCGTTGCCCGGCGCGCCGCATGAACTCTCGCTGTACGCGACCGAAGACTATTGGCACGGCAAAGGTGGCACGCTGCGCAGATACACGCTGCGGATGGACGGCTTCGTGTCGATTAATGCTCCGATGAAAGGGGGTGAGTTCTTGTCGCGGCCACTGAATTTCACGGGGTCGAAACTCACCATGAACTTCGCAACTTCGGCCGCTGGAAGCGTTCGCGTGGAGATTCAGGATGCCAGTGGCGAGCCGATCGAAGGCTTTTCACTTGCCGATTGCCCCGAACAATTCGGCGACTCGCTGAACCACGTCGTCACCTGGAAGGACGGAGCGGACGTGACTTCGTTGTCCGGCAACCCTGTTCGGCTGCGCTTCGTCCTGAACGACGCGGATTTGTACTCCTTGCAGTTTGCGGAATGATCGCTTCACGCTCGGCAGCATGGTGTCCGATTCGATCGCCGGGAAATACAAGCACGATTAGGCCACTACCTGAACTCTCACCCATTTGAGTTCTAAGTCATCGAGCAGCTATGATATTAGTTCCGCTTGACGGCCCACCTTCCTGCTCCCTGCCATGCCAAACAATCTCGACGTTCTACTTCGGCTCTCTTGCTGCGCGACCTTGCTAGTCGCTGCTGTTTCCGCCAGCGCCGACGAATCGACTGAGTCGCGCCCGCAGGGGTTTGAGGCGGACGTGCTGCCGGTCTTGCGCGAGCACTGCTTGAAGTGCCACGGCGAGAAGAGTCGTAAAGGCGGGTTGAGTCTGCGAACGATCAGCGGCATTGTGCGGGGCGGTGAAAGCGGCGAGCCCATCGTTGTGGCCGGTGAAGCCGAGAAGAGCCGGTTGATTGAGCTGGTCAAGGCGGGCGAGATGCCTCCGGGTGCTGCACGGCTTAGCGATACCGAAGTCCAGGTGCTGGAACATTGGATCAATACCGCCGCGCGACAGGAACTCGCAACCGTCGATGAAGCGCTCAGCCCCGAACTGCTCGCCGCTCGCAGCGTTCATTTCCTCTTTGAGGTCAAATGCCAGCCGTGCCACGGGCGGGCAAAGCAGGAGGGCGGACTCGACATGCGCGCGATGGCGTCCATCTTGAAAGGCGGCAAATCGGGGCCGGCTCTCGTGCGGGGAAAGGCCGCGGAGAGCTTGCTGCTGCGACGTATTCACGACGATCAGATGCCGCCGCGCGACGTGCGCTACAAGCTCTCGATCCGACCCGTCAGCGAAGCCGAACAAGAACTCATCCGTCAGTGGATCGACGCGGGAGCGATCGATCCGCCTCCGCCGCCCGCCGAGATCGACGACGACGGTTTGCTGGTCAGCGAAGAAGACAGGCAGTGGTGGGCGTTTCAATCGCCCGTGGCCGCGGCGATCCCGAGCGTGACGGATCGTCACCAAGTGCGAACGCCGATCGATTCCTTCTTGTTGAAGGAATTGGAAGCGAAGGGGCTCAACTTCTCTGCGGAAGCCGATCGCCGGACGTTGATCCGCCGGGCCTGTGTCGATTTGCTCGGAGTCACGCCTGCGCAGGAAGAGACGCAAGCGTACATCGATGACATCAGGCCAAACGCCTTCGAGCGGCTGATCGACCGGCTACTCGCATCGCCCCGCTATGGAGAACGCTGGGGCCAGCATTGGCTTGACGCCGCGGGCTACGCTGATTCCGAAGGCTCTGCCAGCGCCGACACGGTTTACCCGCTGGTGTATCAGTACCGGGATTACGTGATCCGAGCGATGAACGCTGACAAGCCGTACGATCGGTTTCTGCTCGAACAGTTGGCGGGCGACGAGCTGACGGACTATCGCACCGTGCCGCGAATGACGCCAGAGCTGCGAGACAACTTGATCGCAACCGGCTATTTGCGGACCTGCATCGACCCCACCACCAGCCCCGAGACAAACTTCCTGCATGATCGCTATCAGGTTTTGGCCGACACGGTCGAGATCGTCAGCTCGTCGTTGCTGGGACTGACGATGCGTTGCGCTCGCTGTCACAGCCACAAGTACGACCCGCTTCCGCAACGCGACTACTACCGCTTTACCGCCATCTTTGCACCCGCTTACACGGTACACGATTGGGTCAAGCCTCAGCAACGGACGATCGAGCTGGCCGGCGTAGAAGATCGTCGCGAAATTGCCGAGTTCAACGCGACCATCAACAACCAGATCCATCCGATCAATCTCAAGATCGCAGAGCTGAACGAACAGGACGCCGACTTCCAGGAGCAGAAAGAGAAGTTGGAAGCGGACAAGAAGCAGCTCGAAGCACAACTCCGGTCGCCGCCGCAAGCCCAAGGCCTGACTGACATGCGACCGGAGGCGGAGCCCTTCTACTTGCTGCAACGCGGCGAGTGGAATAATCGCGGCCGGCGTGTCTTGCCGAACGTGCCGGCCGTGTTGAAACGATCGATCGATGCTTTCCAGGTCACCAAGCCATTTGCTGACGCGCCGACGACGGGATCGCGGTTAGCTTTCGCCAACTGGCTGACACACGACGACCATCCGCTGACAGCCCGCGTGATGGTGAATCGCGCCTGGCAACATCACTTCGGCCAGGGAATTGTTCCCACCGCCGAAGACTTCGGCAAGACGGGCGTCGCTCCGACACATCCGCAACTGCTCGACTGGCTCGCCGTCGAGTTTGTGCAGAGCGGCTGGAGCGTCAAGCATTTGCATCGGTTGATCATGACGTCGAGCGCGTGGCGTCAGCAGGCCCGTGTCCGCGACGAAGCCGCTGCCGTTGACCCCGAGAACCGCTTGTGGTGGCGGATGACCTTGCGGCGGATGGATGCCGAGGTGGTTCGCGATTCGATGTTGGCGGTGGCCGGCAAGCTGGATGGAAAGATGTTTGGTGCGGCGGTTGGTGTCGAGAATCTGCCCGATGGTCAAGTGATCACGACAGACTCCGCCGAAGGCAACCGGCGCAGCGTTTATCTCTTGCATCGCCGCTCGACGCCGGTGACCGTGCTGGAAACATTCGACGCCCCGCGTCTGACAACCAACTGCATCCAACGCCGCACATCGAATGTCGTTTCGCAAGCCTTGTTGATGCTCAACAGCGGCTTTGCCGACCAACAAGCGGACGATCTTGCCAAACGGGTTGCTTTGCAAACCGACGACCAGCAACAAAAAATCGCCGCCGCTTACAGCGCCGTGCTCGGGCGTCAGCCCACGGCGCGGGAGTCGGCGCTGGCTCACGACTTTCTCGGCCAACAGTCTGAGCGGTATAATGTTTTGAACGAAGCCAAAGACGTTCACAACGGAGCGTTGGTCGACTTGTGCCTCGTGCTGTTGAATTCGGCGGAGTTTCTCTATGTGGACTGAAACTCGATGAACACAGATTTCCAGACGCGCCGCCGCTTCTTCACCACCATCGGGCAAGGTCTATCCGGTATCGCGCTCGCGGAACTTCTTTCGCAAGACACGACGGCCTTCGAACGAGCTACGCCGCACGCGACGACACCGACGCAAATTGATCTGACGCCGAAACCGCCGCATTTCGCGCCGCGGGCCAAGTCCGTCATACAGCTATTTATGCATGGCGGCCCGAGTCAGGTTGATCTGCTCGACCCGAAACCGGCGCTCGACAAGTACGACGGCCAGAAGTTTCCTGGCGTCATCGACGTGCAACAGCCCGAACAGGCGGGCGGCATCTTGAAGAGTCCGTTCAAGTTCAAGAAGCACGGGCAAGCGGGGATCGCAGTCAGCGAGATCATGCCGCACGTCGCAACGTGCGTCGACGATCTGTGCGTGATCCGGTCGATGTGGACCGAGCACATCAATCACGAGCCGGCCTTGTGGATGATGCACACGGGCCGCACGATTCCTGGCCGGCCAAGCATCGGGTCGTGGGTCGTCTATGGTTTGGGATCGGAGAGCCAAGACCTGCCCGCGTATGTCGTGCTGGATGATCCGAAGGGCTTGCCGGTGGACGGCATTCGCAATTGGTCGTCCGGCTGGCTGCCGCCGCAGTTTCAGGGAACTCGCTTTCGCGCGACGGGCACTCCCGTGTGGAACTTGAATCCCACCCGCGAAGTCCCCGCGCCATTGCAGCAGGCCCGCCGCGAATTGCTGGCCCGGATCGATCAGGCTCATCGTGCAGCCCGGCCCGGCGAAGCCGAACTCGACGCACGTATCGCCAGCTATGAACTCGCGGCTCGCATGCAGGTCTCCGCCACGGCGGCACTCGATGTATCGCAAGAGACACAGGCGACGCAAGCCGCGTATGGGCTCGGCAACGACACGACGGATTCGTACGGACGGCGCTGCTTGTTGGCCAGACGTTTGGTCGAACGGGGCGTGCGTTATGTGCAGCTGTTCATCGACAGTCAGATCTGGGACAACCACACGGGACTCGAGGCCGGGATTCGCGGCGCGTGTGATCGCACCGATCAACCGGTAGCGGCCCTGCTCGCCGACCTCAAGCAACGCGGACTGCTCGACGAGACGCTGGTGATCTGGGGCGGTGAGTTCGGCCGGTTGCCGATCTCACAATCCAAAAACGGCCGCGATCATGGGCGGCAAGGTTTTACTATGTGGATGGCGGGCGGAGGCGTCAAAGCCGGACACGTTCACGGCGCGACCGACGAATTCGGCTATGCGGCAGTTGAAAACCGAGTCAGCGTCCCCGACCTGCACGCGACGATCCTGCACCTGCTCGGCCTGGACCACCACCGACTGACATTCCCGCGCAACGGTCTCGACGAACGACTAACGGGCGTGTACGAGCCGCGGATTGTCAACGAGATCGTGGCGTAACTCAGGTGCGAAGTTGTGCGCTACTTCAATGACTTATGCAGTTGCAGTTACTGTGGATCGCTGCCGCTCTCGGAAGTTCGGAAGGGCCATGTCAAATTGGTACGGATGCGGTGGGAACGCTGGCATCCGGGGATCGTGACGGCACGTTCGGCAACACGGTCTAGGGCAACTTCATCGGGACCACCGCCGCTGGGACGGCTGCGCTGCTCAACTCCTACCACCGCAATCGAGCTGTTTTGGCGAACTCCCAGGCCTCTCTGTGTACGCGCGACGCCCCCGTGCGGATAGATTAATAGAGATGTCTGAGAACGAGAGTATCAGCGGCACGGCAAACGCACACTAAGTCTTTTGTAGTCCAAGGACTCGGGCAAGATAATCGGTATTCCAACC
>JAQBZB010000504.1 GCA_027622275.1 Planctomycetota bacterium
CACGACGACGTTTATTGATCAGTCAATGCTTCGTAGGGTGGGTTGTACCCACCAAACTACTTGTCAACAAATCGGATCACAGGCCATCGAGTCCGGTTACTTGCTCGCCTAATGCATTCTGAATCTTCTTTACCAAGCTGTCATACTTCGGCTTCATTTGCTCGCCACCAAGTTCCGGATAAAGCTTCTTCGTGATCGAGATGTCCTGTTTGGCGGCGTTCAGCAGTTTATCTTTGTCAGCACCCTCTAAGCGCATCGCATGGTCGTAACGGCACTGAGCGAGATGGAGTCGCGCCTCGTAGAACGTCTCCTTGAACTTCGGATTGCCGGCCGTCTTTTGCGAAATTCCGCCCCAGCCCCAAATGACCGGTTTGGGTTCGCCTTCCTTGCGAATGCCGACGATGGCGGCCTTGTATTTCTCTTCCTGTCCCGGCTGCTTCCCCCACAGTTCGATCAGCTTGGCGGCTTCGACTTGCACGTTCAAGGCATTGGCGTTCGCTTGGAGCACGCTCTCGAAGGTCCCAACGGCTCTCTCGAAGTCCCGCATTTCACCCTGGACGCTCGCCATCCGCAACTGAACCTGAACCTTCATGTTCGGTTCAAGTTTGACCTTATCAAGAATGTTCTGGAACGCATCCAATGACGCTTGGTAGTACTTTTTCGCGTCTTCATTCAGCGTCTGGCCGTCGTCCAAGCTCTTGCCAAGCTTCGAGAACGATTCGGCGACCCAATTCAAAACGCTCAACTCCGTGGCACCTTCGTTCAGCTGACGCAGGAAGGTCTCGAAGCCCAGCGACAGAGCGCGTTTGACTTCGGGCGTCGCGGATTCCAATTGCTTCTCCAAATCTTGGGCCAGATTGACATAGACCGAGATGAGGCGTTTTTCTCCCTCGGCGTCGCCACCAATCGCGGCCTTCATCTTGTCCATGACGTCTTTGGCCTTGTCGATCGCGCCGCTTCCCTCCGCGCCACCCAGGAGCGAGATATAGGCTCGCAACGCCGTTTTATAAACTTCTTCGACCACCGCCGGATCGGTCGCCGACGGGTCCTTCTTGTTGACCAAGACGAGTGGGCCGAATGTGGCGTTCTCTAAAACCTCGACTGCCTTGGCGGCTTGCTGCGTTTCGAGATCGGCTTGCGCCAGCGACAGCAACGCGGTGACAATTGCTCGCGTTGGCTTCGTCGTTGCTTGCAGCCGGCCATATCCTGCGGAGAGGATCTCCACCGCTCGGGCCGTCAGGTTATTCAGCTCTTCCCGCTTCGCCGCGACATCGACGTCCGCGGGCGGGCCGTCCGCTTCCCACTGTTGCAGTTGCTGCGACCCACGCAAGTAAGTGCCCCACATCGCTTGGCCGGTCTTGAGTTCGGAGTCGCCGCGTTTCGGAGACGACTCGGGGATTCTGTTGAGGAATTGTTGAGCCCGGTCGAGTTCACCCGCGTTGATCATGAACGGGACGAGCGTGTTCAAGGCCTCTTCCGCTTCGGGCTGGTCGGACCATTTGTCGGCGATGTACTCCGCGATGGCGACGATGTGTGCCACATCGAACTCGACAAGCCGATCGTCGAGTTCAGCGCGTGTCACTTCCTCGTCGGCGTTTTTGTCCGCGCCCTGGGCGATCTCGGGCAGGGCCGTCAGTTCTTCCCCGGCGATCGCGCCGTTTGTGTCCTTATCCAACTCCTTGAACAACGCGCCCGCCATCTGATTGGTCTCGCCATAGACTTGGATATAGCAAGCCATTGCAATCTTGGCGGACTGGCGAGCCCCCGCACTGTCCGGGTAGCGCTGGGCAACAAACTCGCCCATCAACGCCGCTTTGTAGTAATCTTGTTCGAGGTAATAGAGATAACAGAGGAAGTAACGCACGATGTTTACGTCGTCGATCGACGTTTCATCGTTAACGAGCCGCAACGCAAGTTGGTAGTACATCATCGCGTCGTCGCGTGCCGTTGCCAGTATGCCCTGGGCTTCCTCGAGTTGCTTCTGTAGATCGGCTTTGACCGTCTCGTCCTTTTCTTTGGCAAGGCGGGCGGGCACCTGCGAGACGACCAGCGACGCCGTTTGGATCGAGTCGAGCGCCTCCTTGCCGGCGGTCTTGGCTTCGTCGAACGTGCGCGGTTCGGGCTTATCGCCCGTGCGATCCGGGCCACCCAATGCCGCCACTAACTGCCGCGCTTCTTCTTGAAACTCGCTACTCTTGTTGGCGACAAAATTGGCTTGTTTCTTGGCCTCGGACGTGGATTGGCTGATCGTGCGGGTATCGCCTGTCTCGGCTTCGTCCGCTTGCATCTTATAGGCCTTCGCCAAGCTCAACCGAATCGCCAGCCAATCCGGATCGCGGTCATCGGTCGGGCGGGACTTCTTCACCCAGTCGGCTCCCCGCTTGATCGCCTCGACGTATTTCTTCTCGGACGGATGCAGCCAGCCGTCCATCGCCAGACGCAGCGTCTTTGTTTTCAGCAATCGGAAGGCTTCCGGTTCATCCGGCTGGTCGAGCAATTCGCTGTAGTAACCCAGCGCATCCTGGAGCTTGCCAATCCGTTGATTCGCTCGTCCCTGGTACAGGCGAGCATACAGACCCGCCAATCGCGTGCGATACTTCTTGTAGATCTCGTCGTATTGCGACGCGGCCTCGGTCAGCAACGCCTTGAACGGCTCCGAGCCTTCCGGCACGGTGTCAGCCATCTCTTCGCGAATCGCGGCAGCGGTCAACTGCGTCTGCAAGTAATCCGCCCGCAACTGGTTCCGGCGCTCGGCCATCGCGGCCTGACGCTTGTCTTTGAGGTCCAAGACTTTGGGAATCCGATCTAGCTGCACGCGAACGGTTTCTTCCATTTCCTTGAAGACCTTGTACGCTTCCTCATAGAGCGCGTTCGCCTCTTGGAGAAGCTTGGCCTTGTCACCTTTCTTCGACTGCTCGACTTTCATCCGCGCCCGCTCGACGATCAAGTTACCGAGCTGACTCCGTGCCGAGTTGGCCAAGGCATGCTGAGCCGTACGCGGATTGTCGGTAAACTCCTTCAGTAGTTGCTGTGCATCGTCCAGGTACTTGGCGCGAATCGCCTGATCCCGCTGGGCGCGGGAGCCTTCGATTAACGTGACAGCCTTCTCGTACTGAATGATCTCCTTCAGTTCAGCGGGAGCAAGCGAACTCGTCTCCATCATCTCCAAGTAGTCCAGAGCGACGTCGTGATAGCCACGGTCGCGCAGGGCGTTGAGGAACTCTCTCGCGGGTTCCACAGCCGTCGCTTCCCGCCACGAACTGCTGACCAGCCCCGCACCGAGCAAACTCAACACCAAAACGATCCCGAACCGGTCTCGCCGAAGGGGGAAAGTGTCATGCGACTTCTTCATCAATCAATTCCTTTAATCGCTCACCGTGGAGATCGGAGCGGTTGCACAGTATCCGAGCCTGGACCGAAACCGCCTGTTGATAGGGGGATTTCGATCATTGAATTGTATCGATAGGGTTCCGGACAGATCGACACAACTACAGACGCAAGAGACAGTGGCACTCCAGAATATAAACAAACCGTTCGACTATCAACCATTCTCCGGCGGTTATACTGCTGGCGAATGGCGTTGACGCTCTCGTACGATGGCCTTCCGAGGCATTCCCGGAGGGCGAATTGGGAGGGCGAGGCTCCGGCCGAGCCTTTCCCCTGATGGCTCG
>JAQBZB010000144.1 GCA_027622275.1 Planctomycetota bacterium
CCCCCTGCCGCTACACTCGCAATTCGGTAACTTATTTTGGGACGACTCCTTAGGATCAAGTCGATCGATTCGGGCTATTGATCCTGAGCGAAGATCACGGAGCCATCGTGCGCGAGGCGGCTCCACCGAAGCCGTAGCCGAGGATGGAACGAGTTGCTGGGCTTACAGCGGATATCGCTGGACCATCTCGACCTCGTCGTCCGTCAGGCCGTAGAGCCGATAGACAAGACGATCGATCGCGCGATCGGATTCGGCGTTCGGTCGTTCAAGGCCGCCCACGATGTCGATGATTCCATCGCGCATCGAAACGGCTTCTCGATCCGCCTCGTCGATTGAACGAATCGGCAGTTTTGCCAATTGGCTTTTGTTGATCGCCAAGTAGCCTCCCGCCAATCGCTTGGCCGGAAAGCGAATACGCAGCAAGTACGACATCAGCGTCGAATTCAATACGCCGAGCAAGAATCGCGGGTCATCCTGGAAGTTCGCCACGACGTAAACCTGTACGCCGAGCGCCAAGCCGCCGCCGTCAAAGGCCGCTTCCAGGCGGCGGCACATTCCGGCCATGACGATCTTGGCGTGTGAGAATAGATCACGCTTGTTCGTTGTGAGCACGTCTGAGTCGATCGACAGCACCGGTCGCGCAAACTGGCGTTTCATGAACCTGACGTTGCCGAGTGAGATCACGTAGCGACCGATGTTGCCGCTCACGATGAAGTCGAACGCGTCGCCGTCACCGGTAGCTTCCTGTTCTCTTAACGCGCGAGCCGTGCGCTCGGCGCTGAAGCCAGTCGTGCCGCTGTGGAGCGAGCCGCGTTGGCTCAGCGGTTGTGTCGTGACTCGCGATTCGACGTCGAGCGATCCGTGAATTGCAATCCCCGTCTCCGCGGACCACGCAGCTTGCCGGATGAAATGCGACGTCTCTGCCGGCGACAGATCCGCCGATTCGACCGCGTTCACGATGCGAACCGTGTGATCGGGGGCAGGCGGCATCTTCGTCCACGTGATGATATAGGGATAGACGCTGGCGTCGCGAAACAGTTGCTGATCCGAGACATCGGTGATCGTGTTGAGCGTCGTTTCCTCGAGCAGCATCTCGCGGCAGGGCCGAGCGTAGTCGAGCGTGGCGATCTTGTTGGGTACGATCAGGCCCGCACGGCCGCCTTGGCGAAGCAACTCGTGTGACCGCTCGACGAACAAAACGTACAGGTCAAACGCGCGCCGGGCGCAACGGTATCGTTCGCGAAAGTATCGCTTGACCGCTTCGCCCTGCTGCTGCTTGATGTGTCGCGCGTTGACGTAGGGCGGATTGCCGACAATCGCGTCGAAGCCTCCGGAAGCGATCATCGCCGGGAATTCATCTTCCCAATCGAACGTGCGGACGACGGGGCGTGGATCGTCAAGACCTCCTTGATCGCCATGCTGATGAAAGTCAGAACCGATCAAGCTGTTCCCGCATCGAATGTTATCGAAGCATGCCGTCGCCGCCTCCGGCTCACACTGATCGCCAGACATCTTCGCGAGCAGTGACCGCTTGGCAATCTCGATCGCTTGCTCGTCGATATCGACGCCGAAGATGTGCTCGCGAAGGATGCGCTGTCGTTCATCGGCTTCCAGACAAAGCGATTGACCGTCGCGGCAAATCGTTGGGCGGGGGCCGATGAGCCAGCTCTCTGCATCGTGCTCGCAGTACCAGCGTAAGGACCAATCGAGCAGAAACTGATAAACGCCAACAAGAAAATATCCAGTGCCGCAAGCTGGATCGAGGACCGTCAGCGGATGCGACGCTTCATCTTGCTCCCAGTTCGCCTGGCGGCCGGCAAGCTGCATCGGCGACTTGCCTTCGAGCAGCGGACCGAGCGTGCCGCGTACGATGTAGTCGACGACCGCGCTCGGCGTGTAATAGACGCCGCTGGCCTTGTTTGTCATGGCGTCGACGCCTCGTCGCGGCGGTCTCGTCGCAAACTGGCTCGCAGCAATAACGCCAGGAACGCCGGCACCAGGATCGTGCGGACGACAAACGTGTCGAACAGCACGCCGAGCGAAAGCGAGAAGCCGAGTTCCACGATCCCGCGCAGGGTGCCCGTCGTCATTGACACGAAGGTGCCGGCCATGATGACGCCGCAACTGGTGATGATGCCGCCCGTCCGGATCACGCCCTCGCGCAAGCCGGCGAACGGGCCGCGCAGCTGTTGTTCCTCGTTGATCCGCGTCACGAGGTAGATGTTGTAGTCCTCGCCAACCGCGACCAGGATGACGAACAGGAAGATCGGCACCTTCCAATCCAGCCCTTGAAACGTGTCGCCGTATTGCCACATGAAGAACAACTCGGTCGCACCGATCGTGATGAAGTAACTGAACAGCACGGAGGCGATCAAGTACAGACACACGACCGGCTGGCGGAGGATCACGACGAGTACGAGATACACCGCCAGCACAACAAGCACTTGAATCCGCGTCCGGTCCGAGCGAGTGACGTCGCGCAAATCCCGGATGCCGGCGGTCGTGCCAGCGAAGGCGAACTTCGCATCTTTCCAAAACGAATCGGGCTGCGCCCGTTGTGTTCGCAGGAAGGCTTCCACCCGCAACAGCGTCTCAATCGCGTCGCTCGAAAACGGATCGTGATTCAGTATCAGCTCGAAGCGTGTCACGTTGCCTCGATGCTCGGGCGATTGCGCCAGGAAGATCGACTTGGTCAGGCGATGCTGCCGCAGAGTGAGTTTCTCTGTGTCCCTGATCGACCACCGCGGCTTATCGCCCAGCGGCTCGGCCAGGCTCCGCACGGCCGTCACACCTTCTACTTCAGTCAACGCCGCGGTCAGGTCAAAGATCGCTCCCATCGCGACCGCCACCGTCCGCCGGTCTTCGCTATCGAAGCCGGCGTTGTGCTTGTCCGCCAGCACGATGATCGGGCTCCCCTCGCCGATCGGAAAGTGTTGTTTCAGCACATCACTGCCCAGGTAGCTTTCGCGCGAACGTGCGAGCGAGTTCAACAAGTCGAATGTCGTATGATCTGGCGAGAACGAGCCAAAGTAGGCCAACGGAGCGAGCAGCAGCACGCAACCGACGAGGATCTTGCCCGGATGCAGCACGAGGATGCTCGCCAGGCGCTGCCATAGCGTGGCGAGTCGTCCGCGTCGCGGTTGCCGCCGTGAGCCATTTGTCGGTTGCGGATGAAAGGGCCAGAAGACGGCCGCTCCCAGGGCTCGCAGCAATGCCGGAGCCAACGTCAGACAGGCGAAGAGGGTGACCAGCAGGCACAACCCAATCGCCGGCCCGCTGCTTCTGAACTTGCCGAAGTCGGCGAAGAACATCATGCTCAGCCCGACGATCGTGGTGAGCGCGCTCGCCGTCAACGCATCGCCGACTCCGAAGAGTGCTCGCGGGATCGCCGTCGCGCGCGAATCGCCCTCCTCCAGGCATTCCCGGAAACGGGCGATCAAGAACAAGCAGAAGTCGGTCCCCGCGCCGAACAGAATCACCACGATAAAAATCTTCGTCGTCGTAAAGACTTTGAACCTCCACCATTCAAAACCGGGCGTCCCCGCCAACTCGGCGAGCATCGACAGCAGGTTGATCGAGACGGACAGCGACACGCCGATGGTCACCAGCGGCACAATCACGATCAGCGGCGCGCGGTACACGATCAACAGGATCACGATCACCAGGACGACCGTGTAAAGTTCCGTGTTTTCGATGCTCTCGGCGGCCGCGTCCAGCATGTCGCCGCCGATCGCCGCGGAGCCCGAGAGATGAACTCGCAATCCGCTGAGTCCGTCATCGCGAATCTCGCCGCGCACCGACGCCAGCTCTTGCTTGACGAAATCGAGCGAGTCGATGTTCTCGGTCGCCATGAACTCGCTGTCGAGTTGCAAGATAATCAGTTGAGCCTGCTTGTCGACGCTGCGAAGCTTCGAACCAACGACCCGGTTGTGCCGCGTCCAAACATCGACGAGCGGCAGCTGAGTCTTGAGTGGAGCGAACCGGTTCGGCATGGATTGAAGTTCAGGATTCAGCGTCCAGGCAACTTCGCGATCGGCTTTGGCGTCGTTAGGCTGCTTGAGTCGCAAACGGACGATCGCCCGGTTATGAATCGCCTCGGCGTTCTCTGGATCGAGCCGAATGGCTTCGTCGAGTTGTTCGAGCGATGCGGCGAGGTTGTCGTCATCGGTCGCTAGCCGGATGGCCAACAGGTTGTGAAAACGGCCGGCGAAACGATCGGACGTCTTGAGATCGGCTTGCGTCAGCGGCTGGTCATCGCGAGAGAAGATCAGCACGATCTGGCTTTGCGAGCGGTTTTCCGGAAAGGCCTCCAGCTGAAGGCGTTCGCCGATGGAACTCGGCATCTCGCGTGGCAAGAACGCCAAATCCCCGTCATGCGTGATATCGTCCCAGTTCGGCGCGACCAGGCGCAACCCGATCACGACTCCGAACCACATCAGAATCGTCAGCCACCAGTAACGCGTGACAGCCTTGCCGAGACGTAAAAACATCCGACAAGTATCACGCAGACGCGACCCGCTGGAAAGGGTGTGCCAACACCAAATGCCACAACACCAGGACCGACACAACGGGTCTCAGACGCTACCGCTGCGTCAACTGCTGGCGGGCGATTTGGAGACTGGCGGTCAGGGCGGGGTCGTGGTGTGGGTCGGCGATCGGCAAGAGGTCGTCGATCGGTTTGGCGACCAAGGTTTGCTCGGATGCTTTCACCTCGACGTCCGGCTCGACACCTCGGTGGCTGATTGGTTGACCGCTGGGCGAGTAGAATTTCGCCGTCGTCAGCCGAATGCCGGCATTCGCCACGCTCAGCGGGAAGATGCCTTGGACACTCCCTTTGCCGTAGCTGCGAGTCCCCACCAACGTGCCCCGATGGTGATCATGGATCGCCCCGGCAAAGATCTCGCTGGCGCTGGCCGAATCGCCGTCGATCAAGACGATCAGCGGGACACGCCACGTGCCCACGGCATGGGCTTTGTAATCGACGTCCTCGACCGAGCTGCGGCCACGCGTCGACACGATGTCTCCTTGCGACACGAACTTATCGGCGACCTCGACCGAAGCCGTCAACAATCCGCCGGGGTTGCCGCGCACGTCGATGATTAAGCTGCGCATCCCTTGCTGATGGAGCTTCCAAAGTGCCCCGTCCACATCGCGACTTGTCGTCTTTTGGAAGCTGGTCAGGCGGAAGTAGCCGATGCCGAAATCCTTGTCGACGATCTCAACATTGTCGACGCTCGGCACATCCACTCGCGTTCGTGCGAGACGCAATCGTCGTTCCTCGCCGCGGCGGTCGAGCAACACCAAATCGACCAGGCTCCCGTCGGCTCCCTTCAGCAGATCCGCTGCCTTGTCGGTCGAGATATCGCGCGTTGATTGGCCATCGACTTCGACGATCCGGTCGCCGCATTGAATGCCGCCGTGGTCCGCGGGACCGCCGGGAATGACGCTGACAATCCGCAAGGCTTGATCTTCGGCCTTCAATTCGATTCCCAAGCCGACGAAGTTTCCCTCGATTTGCGACAGGACATCATCCAACTGGTTGCCGGTCAGGAACGCCGAGTAATCGTCCAGCGAGGCCGCGGCCGCGCAAGCAAACTCGGCGACGGTGACTGCCGCGGGAAGTTGAAAGCGCTGTTCGAAGAGTTCCGAAATCTCATCCACCCGCTGGCTCGCATCATGTCGCGAAAAAGCGGGCTGCGAATCGAGGTGTTGACGAATCTCGCTGAACAGCGGTTGCGACGAGCCTGCTGAAACATTGAAGTTGTGTTGTCGACGAAAGCTCGGCTCGGCAAAGGCAACTTCCACCGCGGTGAGTCCGTGCCCCAGCAACTGATTCCAGTCGGGCCGCTGTACGTGATGAGCTTGAATCTTGAGCAGCACTTCGCCGTACAAATCGAGCGCGCCTTGTTCACCGATCGTCCGCACGGCTTCGAGAAAACTTGTGTCCGCGTAGCGCCGGACAACTTCGTAGTGAAACCGCGCGACGGTCAAGCGGTGTTCAATCTCTTGCCGCCCCGGATGGTCCTTGCGGGCCCTTTCATAATGCGTCAGCGCCTCGCCCCATCGCCGCTCCTGTTCTAGTTGGTCGCCGACTCGAAAGATCGATTCGAGTTCGGCGACATCCGCCAGTGCCGCGGAGGGGATGCGGACTTGCCCACGAGCCAAACTTGGGAGACTGGCGGTGACAAGCACGAGGGACAACGCCAATCGGCGCAGGATCAAGATCCTACTTCGCATAGTGAAGTTCCATCTGTGGGGAGGGAACGTCTGCTGATACCGTGGAGCGCTCGAGCCAAGGGACTCAACGACGGACAACACGGGAGCAGCGGACGCGGTCAGGATTCACATGGATCTGGCTGAAGGAGCATAAGGACGGAGTTCAGCCAACAAACTATAGGTCACGATTTGCCCATCGTCAAAAAATCGCGGCGAAGTTTTTGCACGCCTAATTCGTTTAACCGGCAGAAGTCAAACCGAGGGGGTTTGCTTGCCCCGATTGATCGAGATGTCGCGTGAAAACCCGTTGCGACGAATGTGCGTCCTGGCACGTCGCTGCCTGTTGAACAAGGCTTCGAAGGGCGTCGAACAATAGTACGCACGCTCATCCGCCCGGTCAAATCGACCGAAACAATAGGGGAGACTTCACGCTTTCGTGAAGCGATGACGTCGCTTTTGAACCCGCCCAAGTCGCCCCACCGTGGCTTGCGACCCTGTTGCTGGAGAATTAGATTAATGGCGATCCAAGCCCTGGCTCCCCGGAATTCCCTGTCTCTACGGAAACGTGGCATGAAAATAACCGTCCAATCCGAGAACGGTGATCCGGTACTCCTTCGCATTGAAGGTCGCGTCTCGCAAAGGGACGTCGAAGTCAATGATCCGTTCGTCGATAGCCTTGACGAGAATGCGTACAGCCGGCGGCTGGTGGTTGATCTGAGCGAAGTTGCTTCGCTCGATTCGAGTGGCGTGAATTGGTTGTTGGTGTCTCAGAAGCGAATGCACGCGCACGGTGGCAGGCTCGTGCTACATTCGCTATCCCCGATCGCGAACAATGTCCTCAAGGTCCTGAACTTGCACGCCGTCCTCCAGGTCGCTGAAAACCAAGCTGCCGCCATTCGGAAACTCGGAGGAGATGCCTGATGAGCCAAGCCCCCACCGAAAGGTTTCGCATTACCGATCTCGTCAAAATGGAAGCCGAAGAGGCGGTCAACGCGCTGCTTGAACAGGCAGCTCAATTGCGGGCGAGCGACCTCTTCTTCCTGAGCGACGAACGATTCGTGACGGCGAGCATTCGCCGCATGGGTTCGATCGAGAAGTTGGCGGTCGTGTCGACCGAACATGGTCGCCAGATGATGACGCACATCAAAGCCCTGGCCGGCATGGACATCTCCGATCGGCGGCGGCCCGCCGATGGCCGCTGGATTCACGAAGCCGGTCAGCGCAAACTCGACTTGCGGATCAACTGTACGCCGATGCTGCACGGCGAAGACATGGCGTTGCGAATCTGGGACCATACGATCGGGCTGTTCGCGCTCGATGAACTCGGCATGTCGCGGGCCGATTTGAACAAGCTGTTGTTCATGCTGAATCACCCGAGCGGCTTGATCTTGGTGACGGGCCCCACGGGAACGGGAAAGACCACTTCGCTGTATGCGTGCTTACAGTACCTGAACGACGGGGCACGAAAACTCAACACGCTCGAAGATCCGATCGAGTACGCAATCGACGGCATTCGGCAATCGCAGGTGAATGCGAAGCTTGGCTTGGACTTCCCGGAGCTGTTGCGAAACGTGTTGCGGCAGGCTCCCGATGTCATCATGATCGGCGAGATCCGCGATGAAGAAACCGCCACGACAGCCGTTCGCGCGGCCAATAGCGGACATCTTGTCTTGGCCACGCTGCACGCGCCGACGGCCGCCAGCGCCGTTCATAGCATGTTGGCGCTCGGTTCGCATTCCTACTTTTTGTCAGGCTGTCTACTTGGCGTGATCGCTCAGCGTTTGCTGCGGACGCTGTGCCCGAACTGCCGGTCGGGATATGACATTAGCCTTTCGCCGCAAACGTTTCAGGAGATCGAGTCGCTGCTCGCTGAAGGCGAAGGGAAAGCGATCTACGGACCGAGCGGATGCGAAGAGTGCTTCCACCTCGGATACGTTGGCCGTTCCGGCTTGTTCGAGATCATGACCGCCAATCAAGAGATTCGTCGCCTCGTCTCGCAGGCCGCGTCGAGCCAGGCCATCGAAGAGGCGGCGATTCGCGCGGGCATGACGGTGTTCCGCCGGGGCGCGTTGCTCAAGGTGGCCCAAGGCGTCACCAGTACCGAAGAGATTCTTCGCGACGTTCCCGCCGAGCAACTCGGCTTGGAAGATTAAAGGCGACGCAAAGGCCGTGACGACCAGCGCCTACGATCAAGTCGCCTATCCAAGTTATCCGTTTCCCGCTTCGCATCCAGACCGGCTGGCTGTCGCGGCGCACCTGTCGGGTATCGACGCGGCCGGCGTCAAGTCCTGTCGCGTCTTGGAGCTGGGTTGCGGAGCGGGCGGGAATATCCTCCCGCTGGCCGACACGCTTCCCGGCAGCCAGTTCGTCGGCGTTGACGTTTCGAGCCAGCAGATCGATGAAGCTCGCCACGTGTGCGACGCGATCGGGCTCACGAATCTCGAATTGCTCGATCGAGACATCTTGACGCTCGACAAATCGCTAGGCGAATTCGACTACGTCCTCTGCCACGGCGTCTTCTCGTGGACTACCGAAGAGGTGCGGCGGAAGATTCTTTCGGTTTGCACGACGAACCTTTCGCCGCACGGCGTTGCACTGATTAACTACAACACCTTTCCCGGTTGGCACTTGCACAACTGGGTCCGCGACATGATCCGTACGCGGGCATTAACCTTTGCAGGCCCGGCAGCCCAGATCCGCGAAGCGCGAACGATGATCGACGTTTTAATCGCCGCGTTCAAGCCGCAGCGGCAGCCGCATCACGGACTCTTGCTGGGCGAGTTAGAAAACATGAAGCGTTACTCCGACGAGTTCCTGTTCCACGCGATCCTGAACTTTCAGAACCAACCATTCTATCTCCACGAATTTGTCTCGTGCTGCGAGGATCACGCGCTCCGATACATCGGCGACGCCGAACCGGCTCTCGGCTGGATCGGCACCGTCGCGCACGATACGGCGACCCAGTTCAGTCAGCTCTGTCCGGACCAAGTCGTCCTCGAACAACATTTGGACTTTGTGAACAACACAACCTCGCGACGTTCCCTGTTGTGCCGCAAGTCCGTTGCCGTCAGCCGCGAAGAGCAGGCCCAGCGTCTTGCAGAGCTGCACGTATCCGGTTCGCTGAAGGTCGCGTCTGACACGAGCGATCCGAACGTCTCGGTGTTTCAGAACCCAGCCGGTCGCAAGATCGCGACACGCGATGCGGGCTTGAGCGCCGCGCTGCTGGCCGTCGCCAATGCCTGGCCCGCGTCCGTCCCCTACGACACGTTAACACGGGACAGCGACGTCGGTCGTTCAACCTGGGAACCGGACCTGCTGAACTGCCACGCCGCCGGAATCATCGAATTCAACCTGCGGCCATCGCCCTGCAATCGCGACCTCGACGAACGGCCCGCCACAACTCGGCTCGCCCGCCGGCAAGCCGCCAACCAAGACTTCGTCACCAACCTCCGCCACCAAGCCATCCGCCTCGCACCAGCCCAACGCCAACTCCTTCAATACCTCGACGGCACGCACACGCACGCTGAACTCGCTACGCTCACCGCAAACAATGAAGCAACCGTCATTGAAACACTCCAACAACTTGCTCAGCAGTCTTTGATTGCGTGCGGCGACGAAGATGCTTGAGCGAGTGCCGTCGGAACTGCATCCATTCAGATGGTCGCGAGAATGAACACGCTCGCCGCCACGCCGGCTGCGATAAGACCAGCGGCACGGTGCCAGCGGATTGCCGGGACGGCTGGTTTAGTTGCTCGCAAGCTGACCTTCAGTTGACCAGCGGACCAGCCTTGCAACGCCTTCACACTTTTCAGCGGGACAAGTCCCAGGACATGTCGCCCGGCGGCCATTTGACCGCACTGCATCGCTTCTTCCGCAGCGTGTCCAGCCAACCACGTTGATGCAAATACACCGGCAAAAAAATCTCCCGCGCCGATGGTTCGCACGGGACTCGCAACTTGCAACGCGGGAGCCGACAACCACGTATCGCCCCACCAAGCCAACACTCCGGTGCGGCTGGTGACGATCATCTTGGCACCGGCTGTCCAGTCGCGACACAAGCAGATCGCATCGATCGGGTCATCGCAACCCGTCAGCAGCGAGGCTTCTTGATCGTTCATAATGGTGACGGTCGCCAGGCCCATCATGCGCACGGCGGAATCGCGATCGCCAAGCTGCTGAGCCGATGGCATCCAGATCGTTGTGCGAGCGGCGGGCAGTGCGGCGGCCGTGAACGGTTCGTCCGTGGCGGACAGGGGGCCGATGATGGCGAGTTCTGAACTGGCGAGTGCTTGATGCAGCGCGGGGGGCAAAACTTGCGATCGCAATGTGGGACGCGTTGTATAGACGCGTTCGCCGATGACGACGCTGCGGCGAGTCGCGGGGAGGCAGCGATGGAATTGTGCCGCGCGGAATTCGTCGCCCAATTCGTCAACCACCTGTTCGCCCAACTTGTCGTCACCGATCAGAAAATGCGGTGCGACTCGTCCGCCGCAGGCCGCGATGGCACGCGAAACGCCGACCGGAGCGCCGCCGAGACGCTCGTGTATCGCGCAAGTTGCTTTCGTGGTCGCGTTGTTCATGGTCTCGGGTTCAATGAACAAGTCGCTCGTAACGGTTCCAACAACGTCATTTTCATGATTGGACGTGGTCATGGGAAAAATCCTTGGGAAGTGGTGAAACAACAACTTCCTCGTTTAACGGCAAGCCGCAGGCGACTGCTCGAAGCGTGCCGTAAACCGTCGCCTGCGGCTTGCCGTTAAACGACGAAAACCAAATCGGGAACCTCGTACGACGGCGTGAGATCGGGATCGCACTTGGGACAACCTTCCGCGATCATGTCGAGTTCCGCTGGCATCATTTCGTGGTGTGTGTGGTCCTGCATCTTGGGTCTCCTTGAGCTTCGATCGTTCTGTCGAACATTAGGCAACTGCCCAGATAGATGCGCGAGGCAACCAAGATTCTCAAAAAAGTCGCCGCTTCAATGTAGCCATCA
Source organism: Planctomycetota bacterium (assembly GCA_027622275.1). Lineage (GTDB taxonomy): Bacteria > Planctomycetota > Planctomycetia > Pirellulales > Pirellulaceae. Next base: position 11,210 of record JAQBZB010000144.1, read on the forward strand.
CGCTCCGCCGTGATGAGCCTTTGGCCCGGACTATTCATGAACGTGCGAGCGCAAATCAGCCGCTTGGCGATAGCCTGCGGTTCTCGTGTCCTTCGGGAAAACTTCGGGAGAACCGCAGGCTATCGCCAAGCGGCTGATGAATAATCCAGGTTGGCAGATCGGATCGAATGGCGGCCCCTCACGATTCAGCAGTCGTCACGAACAGGCTCATCACGGCGGAGCGTGATGGCTACTCTTCCCACCGAAACCAGGCCACCCACCGAAACCAGGCCACGGTCCCGCGGGCATCGCCCAGGCACACGATCTTCGCTTCGTCGGCCCAGGCGATGCCGTAGATCGGCGTGCCCCAAGGATGCACGATCGTGGGCCGTCCGCTCTCTAAGTCCCAACAAATCACCTTGCCGTCGAAGCCGCCAGAAACCGCGCGAGTCCCGTCGGCCGAGAAGGCCACGGCGTCTACCGATCCCTGATGCAGCGAGTGGTGGCTCCATACGGCGGGCAACGGATCGGACGGCGGCGGATTCAACCGGCGGAGCCACGCGCCCGGCGGAATGAGATCTTCTTGCACGGCCTGCCGCCGCACGGGGCTGTCTTGCGGAGCGTTGTAAACGAGTGGAAGCAACGCCGCGGGTTCGCGCGCCAGATGATGGGACTCTCGTTCGACGAACCGGCGGTAGCCGTGCAGCTCCTCACCACCGTGCGTGGCGTCGACCAAGTCGCGGTAGTCTTCGAGAACATCGTACACGCTACGGCCCGATAAGTGTTTCATGAGTGGTTCCCGTCTCGTGTAGGGTGCGTGAAACGCACCACAACTCATACTACGTGGTGTGTTCCACACACCCTACGCTGTGTCTCCCAAGGTGGCGACCAAGTATTTCACGTCGGTCAAGCACGGATGTCAAACCTTTGTCTTCCAGGCGTTGCCGAAAGTAGCTGGCCACGTTCTCAAGATTCTCGGACGACGCCGGATTCTGAGTCAGCCGCAGCGCGCCATGTTGAACAAACGTATTGAGCAGCGTCCCTTCGTCCGGCAATGGCCGCGTTCCAAGCACCAGCAGCGTTTGCGGCGGCGGGCGCTGCGGAAGCCGGTTCAGCACTTCGCGCGGCGAGCGTGACTCGTCGATCCCGTCGACATAAACGATCAGCCACTGGTCGTCCGCGAACCGATGAAGTTCCACGGCGGTGGCGAGCAAGTTCTCGATTTGATCCGCCGGCGAGTCGGTTGTCGGTGTGGCGTTCTTGGCCAGATGCGATAGGCTCTGCACCAAGTGTCGGCTCATCTGTTGCGGATCGTCGCGCTGTCCGCGGACAAAGTAGAAGGCCACCTTCGAGCCCGGCTGGTTGGCTTCGTGAGTCAGGAACGCCGTCTTGCCCCAGCCAGGAGGCGTTTCGAGAATCACGACTCCACCGCGATTCTCGGCACGGCAGCGTTCCTTGTAATCCGAAATCGCATCGGCCACATGTTGCCTTGGAACGTAGTGCGGGTGATTCAGCAGTCGCATACCGCCATCGATCAGGTCTTGCTGCACGGCCCAATGGACCGACAGGCGACGTTCCAGTTCGGTCGCCGATGGCCGTAACCGCGGATCATCACGCTGCTGGCATTCATCGGCCAGTCGCAACAAGAAGTCGGGCTTACCGTCGGTTACGTCGACTACGCAACGAATGATCTCGCCGAACGACCAAATGTCTTGCTTTGGATCCGCTGGCCGACCCAGGATGCCTCTACCCTTTGCATCCACGGTCTCGGGTGCCTTCCACTTCGCCAGCGTTCCGCTGCCATAACCTTCTTGATGCAACACAATCGTTTGCTCGCGCCCCGACTGCCAGATGACACCAAAGTCGCCTACGACAAAGTGCATTTGGTCGAACTTGGCAACGTCAAAGTACTCCTGGCCGTAGTCAACCAAAATGTTCGGAGTCTTGTGGTCGCGATGTACGAAGCCCTTCTTGTGCAGATAAGCCACGCCGGCGGCGATCTGCTTCAGCAAGTCGAGTGCTCGCTCAGGTGCGATCTGGTCGTTCCGTAGCTGACCAAGGAGGCCATGCAGCGAATCGTTGTATCGCTTCTGTACCATCGCCGCATCGGGCCATCCGTCATGTGCCCGTAAGTCGATGAACCGATACGTGACCGCCAGATTGTCGTGTTGCAGATCCTCGCGAAAAAATGCCTCGTGTCGAAACAGCTCGAAGAGGCTGGAATCCGTGTCGTCAAACGTCAGGAACTTGATCGCGACGATACCGCTCTGGGTGTGCTGGTACTTGAGAGACTTGGCGAGATAGACGCTCCCCATGCCGCCCTTGCCAAGTTGCTGGAGACGACTTGACGTTCGGATCATAGGGTTGGCTGAGAACGTATTCCGACTAACAATTTGTCATGAACTTCTCGCAGAGCCGCTGCATTCCACGTGATGGCATCCAGTTCGTCGACCGTGACTTTGCCCGCTTCGAGTGCCGGGACGGGGCCGTCGGTGCCGACGATTTGGACGATTTGTTTCCAACGCCTTTGTGTGGCCAGATTTTGTGGTGTTGGCTCTCGTCCACGTTGCAATTCGTCGAGCATGGTCAACCGCGTGTCGCAAGCGACTGGATCAAGTAACAATAGCAGCAAGTCGTCTACTGCCGTATCACGTGACACGTCGTGTGCCGATTTGAAGTCAAGCAACGCGGCATCCAAGTCAATATGCTGTTTCATCGTTCGTAACCATACCCTTTCGATTCAAGGCAATCGCGAAGTTTTTCCAGGCCGAGCCGAATACGCCCCTGGGCGGTGCCGAACGGAATGTGTTCGGCATCGGAGATCTCTTGCAACGTCATAGCTTGGTCCATTTTCAATTCTAGTGCTGAGCGCTGCTCAGGCGGCAAGTTGTCAATGCAATTCCTGACGTCTTGAATGCGCTCCCGCCGAAGCGCCGCGCTTAACGGATCTTCAGACTCCGATTCGATATCCGCTTCTTCACCGTCGCCGAAGCTGCGACCTCGCTCCCTGCGATGGCGTGCGCGTACCTTATTGCGTGCGATGCGATAGAGCCAACTCCCGATTGCCGCAGGGCTCTCAAGCGTGTCGAGCTTCTCATACGCCACTAGAAACGTGGATTGCACGTAGTCCTCAGCATCCCCGTCGCATCGACAAAGCCGCCGAATCGCTCGGAACAGTCCATCCTGAAACCGCTCGACCAGCACTTGCCATGCAGTGTGGTCTCCCTGCTGTGCGGCTTTAATCAATTCTTCGTCCGAAGGCTGGCCCATCAAATGGCTCGCGTGGTTTGATGACGTGTGGCTTCCATTCTATGGATGCGCCGCACCCGCGAGTTTCTCACAAGATTCTGGAAAATGGAAACATTTTCCCGACGGGCCGACTCGCCGTTCGCGAAAGCACTATTTGGAGTGCGGGGATTCATCGCCGCTTTGGAATTTTCGAGTTGGAAGCAATTCGTCGCGCCCCCAGCGGCGGTGCGGTGATGCCGTAAAAAAGTGCTTCGCACTTGGGCCAAAGCGGTGACAAGTCACCGCAGTCCAAAAAAACGCACAACTCGAAGTTAGGCATGCACGTCGAAATCGCCAAGTAGATGCGTTTCAGCGGCACTATCGACCGGCACGACGCCGGTGACGAAACCACCTTCGTCGAGTGCCAAAGCCTTCGAGTCGTCGGCTTGAACCTCGCGCATCATGCGGAACAATTCGTCGGCGCGAGCTGCGGTCAGCGGTTCAAGATAGGTCGTGGACATTGTGGATACCTCCTGGGTTGAAGTTTACGGCGATGCGAGCTGAGTCTTTCCGATCGGTTCGGCAATCGGCCCTCATCAAGAAGGATGCGCGGCGTGCTCTCCGTTCTCATCGCGAACCAACAACTGCTCGAATTCGTTGGCATACGCGAGACGTGTGGCTTGTGTCGCGACCGGTGCGGACACCAGACGTCCTTGTGCATCGAAGCACGCGATTGCCAACAGCAGCCGCGCCGAGGCGATCTCTTGGCCATCCACTCGCAGGCTTGCGACCAACCGGGAACTCACATTGCGGCTCCGGCCATGCTGAACGCGAAAGACGCGCCGCCAAGGCTGTTCGACGCCAAGCACTGCTCGATACACAACGCGATCTCGGAACGACTCGCCACGATGCAATTCGATCACAATGTCGTGCGCGGACGAGCGAACTCGCTGCGACGCGATGACACTTGCCGCAAGCCACAGCTCGCCCTCCTCGTTGGCCATCGTGACTAGCTCGAAGCCGCTCGCCGAATGCTCGACAAACGACAGCCGACCGACGAACGGTGACTCGCGTTTAACTTGGGTATGCATTGTTGCCTGAAGTTCGAGTTTGTTGTGTGAGCGATGCGGCACATTGCGGACAGTCCGTCAGCGGAACAACCAAACGTGGTTCAAGACGCCAGGTCGGCAGATAACCAGATGGCTGCGTGAATAGTTGCCACATGTTGGCCCCGTCACCAGTGAACGCTCGCACGGGCTCCGGATTACCGCCCTGATGTTCGAGAATCGAGCGAGTTAGCGAAGCAGCTAACGTGGCGGCCGGCATGATCCCCGTCAGATCGGCGTCGCGCCAAGCGAGGTGGGAACCATCGTCAGATGGAACGGCATACGAACTGGATTCCTCCGCAGGTTCAATCTCAACTCCCGATCTTCCCACGGCATTCGCGCTGCATCCGTAACAAGGCGTGTCTTGGGCTTGCCACTGCAAAATGATTTCGACTCCACTTCCTCCGCCGTACACGCTGGCGTAGACCACCGGTTTGGCCAGGTAGAAGGCCGTTCGATCGATCAGATACTTGGGACCTTCGGCGTCGACCGCGACAAGACAGATCGCAGCATCGACGATCAGTTGCCGCAGTCGCGCCGGGTCGCTCAAAACGCAGAAATGCTCAGTCGAAACGCGCAGGCGTCCGAATCGGGATGTGAGTTGCTCGGCGACGGCTGATACTTTTGACTGACCTACGTGATGCGAAGTTGCCAGATGCCGCCGCAGGTTACTCGATTCAACATTGTCCTTGTCCACCAACGTTAAATGGCGGACGCCCGCGCTGGCCAAATGCAGTGCCACCATACTCCCCACCGAGCCGCACCGAACAAGCAACACGTTGGCGTCGTGCATGTAGTCCGAAAGCGCTGCGATCTTCATCGCCAGACTCCTGGCTGAAATGCATCATCCACAGGCCAGACGCCTTTTACACGAAAGACCAACAGGGCGAGAAACCATCGCTGAGCGGCACCGAGTGCCGTGGCGGCGGTATGACGCAGCGGATCCCAGCGGCGACGCTCGCCTGTCGCCCGAGGAGTGATCCAACACATGACGTGCCCCGCCTCACTTGGGCCTAACACATGAGGGCAGCCGGCGGGCAAGTCGATCGCCGTTGCCAAGGTCGGAGGCACGGCCGGGTAGGCTAACGGATACGAGCAGGTCACGGGATACGCAGTGCCTTCGACGGGAATCGCTCCGCACCACCGCGGAGAACCTGCTCCATCATCAACGAGCGTCATGCATCCAGGAAACTGCTGCTTCACCGCGGCGGCTTCCCAGACAATTCGCATCAAGAGTTCTGGCGGCATCTTCATTGGCGGCCTCCCTGTTGGTCGGCTGCAAAGTTAGATGCACGAGGTGGAGTGATTTCTCAGCGAGAACGTCCGTGCCGCTCAGCGTTTGGCGACTGACTCGCGACTATTCGCCCATCGGCACGTCGACAGCACGTCCGCTGGCGGCACTCTTGGCAACCGCTTCCGTGAACTCCATGTAGCGAACTCCCGTTGCGAAGTCGGTGAACTGAACCGGCTCGACGCCGCGGATGGCGTTGATGAACTCTTCTTCGACGCGCCAGCCACCTGCTTTCTCCGGCGGAACCTCCAACTCACGGAGCGACCGTTCATCACGGCGACCGATGGAGACGCGGTCTTCGCCGTCAAAACTGTACTTGAGCGTGCCTTCGCTGCCGTAGAGATGGATTTGCATCCCGGGGCCGTGATGGATGGCACCGCTGAGATGATAGATGCCGCGCGCGTTGCCGGGGATCGCGTCGCCTGGGATCTCTGTCAAGATCTGGACGGAATCAGGAGTGCCGACTTGTTCCATGCGGCCCGTCGCCGGATCGTGTCGCGTCGGGGTAAAGATTTGCGATTGCGCGAGGACACGTGTTGGATGCGGTATCCAACGCACTAACGTTTCGTGCAAGATGCCGAGTGCGAGCATGTTCAGCCCGCTCAACCCGGCCGATTGACGCCAGTGGATTGGCACGCTCGGGTCGGCCACGGCGTTGTTGATGCCCAAGACGGCGACTTCGCGCAATGGGCCGAGGAAGCCTCCCGCGAGCAGGTCTTTCACCACTCGATGAACGCGCAATCCGAAAGGACTCGGCACGATCTGCGTTACCAGTTCGGGATGTTGCCGGCTGGCCGCAAACATCTCGCGGGCTTCCGTCGCGTCACGGGCCATCCGAGCTTCGGTCAACACATGTTTCCCCGCTTCGAGTGCGGCGACCGTGATGTCTCGATGGAGGTAGGGCCACGTGCCGATCATGACTGCGTCGACGGCGGGATCCGCGGCGAGATCTTCCCAACGTGAATAAGTCTTCGGAATTCCGAACTCGGCAGCGGCCGCTTGAGTCGATGCAGCTCGGCGGTTGCAAACGCCAACGATCTCGACATCCGGGCAGGCTCGAAAACCGGGTATGTGCCGAAGACGCGTATTTCCGCCCAGACCGACGATTCCGATTCGAATGTTGCTCACGGCAATGGTCCTTGTTCAGTGAACTGGCTAACTGGGGAAGGACGGGCGAGGGCGTCCATCCTACGATTCAACGTCCAATTGAAAGCGCCGAAAGTCATCGATTACTTCTTGCGGAATGCGGCGTGGGACACGGTGCTCGAAGCCGATGAATGCCCAGTTCGTTTCCGCTTCAGCAAGGATCGTCTGGTCGGAGCTGCGAAGAATTTGATAGCGGCGCAGCGATGTGACCTTCTTGAACCCGGCAATCCACGTTCGGACCGTAATGCAATCGTTGGCCAAAGCCGAGTTCAAATACTCGATTTTGTGCGAACGTACGACCCAACCGCCACCGGACTTCAAATAACGCTCCGTCGTCCAACCGCAGGCAGTCGAGTGTGCGACAGCGGCGGACAGCATCCACTTCAAGTAGGCGAGGTTGTTGACGTGTCCCAAGGCATCGATCTCGTCGTCGCGGACGTGATGTTCAAAGACAAAGATCGCGGACTTGCTTGGCTCTTGAAGTTCGCCGTCCATGAACATTCTCTAGTTTGTCTTGGTGGGGTGCTCGTACCACACGACATAATCGTGCGAGTCCGCAAAGACAGAATTAACCATAGTTCGACTTGCGGCTCAAGACACCTGAATGCCATCGAATCATTTCTTGCGACCGGATTTTCACGACCGCTTGGCTTGACACTCCCTGGGCATGACCTATCTACAAGTAAGAAGTGTACTCAGGTTTCTGTTTACACCGGAGCCGGGCAAGTTCTACAGGCTAACACAGCCAATTCATGCTGTGCATCACAATTCGGAGACGAAACGATGGGCGCGATGCTATTCAAGATCATCTTCCTCGGCGCAGCGGCTTGTTTGGGAGCGATTGCGGGCTGGTGGATTCGCGGAGCCGGCTCGAACAGCGCGCCAACGCCAACTCCCGAGCCCGCCTCTGAAGCGTCTCCAAGCAAATCTCTGCCTGAGCCACCGGAAACCGTCGAAGAACGGCCACGAATCGATGCTGTCGAAATGATGATGGCACAATTGCAGCACTTGACCGCGACCGTTGCCGCGGACGTCGGCGAGCACAACACCAAGGTTCAGGAGATCAACGACGAATTGACTGCCGCAACGGCCGATGGAAGCAACGTCCTGGCCGTTGTCGAGAAACTCGTCAAAGCCAACGAGGCCATGCAGTCGCAGCTGATGCAAGCGGAATCGCGACTCAACGAACAAGCCCAAGAGATCGAAACACACGTCAAGGACGCCCGGACCGACGCCTTGACGAAGCTCTGGAATCGACGCCACTTCGACGACGAGATGCAGAAGTGCAACGATGCCCTAACCAAGACGGGCCGTCCGTCCTGCGTGATGATGCTCGACGTCGATCACTTCAAGAAGTTCAACGACACCTATGGACATCAGGCGGGTGACGAAGTCCTCCGAGGGGTCGCTCGCACCTTGAAGAAGGCCGCCGGAAAAGACATTGTTTGCCGGTATGGCGGCGAAGAGTTCGCTATCATTCTCCCCGGCTCGGACATCAACGCGGCGATTCCCATTGCCGAAAAAGCACGTGCCGCGATTGCCGAACAAGTCTTCGAGTTTGAAGATCTGGACCTCAAGGTGACGGCAACTGGTGGGTTGGCTCAACTGCGAAACGATGAATCGGCGGCGGAAGTCGTCAAACGAGCCGACGATGCCTTGTACGTCGGTAAAGAAAACGGCCGCAACTGTGGTTACTGGCACGACGGCGAAAACAGTCAGCCAATGAAGGGTTATACGCAGGCTCCCGCCGATGCCAACGAATCGTTCGCGTTCGCGGACGAAGAGTTGACCGAAGACCAACGCGATCGAATCAGCGGGCTGTCGGGTCGAGCAAGCTTTAAGAGTGACATCGATCGGCGGATTGCTGAATGGAAGCGCGGTGGCCCGACGTTATCGGTCCTGTTGGTTGAAGTTGACAAGTACGATGCGATCCTCGACGCGTATGGAGACAAGGCTCGTGAAGTCGTGTTGCGTGCGGCAGCTCAGTTTCTGAAAGCCGCGATGCGAGAGATGGATCACACGGCGCGCTACGATGACCATATCTTTGGATTATTGTTGCCCGGCGCGGAAGTGACGGAAACAAGCTCAGTCGCCGAACGATTGCGTAGCGCGATCGCCCGCTGCTCGTTGCCATTGGACGGCCAGAAGGTGACGTTCACCGTCAGCCTCGGCGCTGCTGAAGTCGCGGAGAACGACACGGATGAAACATTGTTATCGCGCGTTCAATTATCACTTGAAGCCGCCAAGCAATCGGGCGGCAACTGTAGCTTTGCCGCAACGTCCGCGGGCGATATCCGTTCGATGGCCCTGACCTCGTAAGACATCACCCCGAATTCATCGACGCGCGATGGAACGAGCTTCCACGCGCGTTTCTATTTCTTGATCGCTAGCAAGAATCTTTTTTCTTTTCGAGACGTCGAAAAACGGCCTTGACCCTCTCCAGTGATTCTCATATTCTGCCGCCTCGTTAAACAACGGAGCCAGCGAGACAGGGAGACAGGGAGGTCACTAATTCGATCCGCTCTCGCCTTGCTGGCAACAAAACAGTGATCAATGGGGACGAGCCCGCATCTGGAGTGTGTCATCGTGCATATCTCCGCGGTTCGACTGAGTAAATCGTTGGCATGGAAGTCGACGACTACTTTGAAACACGTTGATCACGGCACCGGCTGACGACCACCGCATGGATGCACCGGTTGTCTACCGTCCAATCGCTCCCGGAAAAGATGCGAGTCCTCCGCCCCCCTGGGACCCGTGGATTCCGGGAGCCTTTTTTTTGCGCTCACCGAAAGTCAAACGACTTCGATTGTGTGAAAGCGTCTTTCTGTTCCGCTCATTTCTAATCATGCCATCGGTAGTCCAATGAAAACGCTTTGGTTGGCAACCGCTCTATTCGGGCAAGGCGGGCCTGCGGAAAGTGGTCCAACCGGCGAGACGGTTCAAAAGTTCGAGTCCACACTTGCCGAGTTGGTACGACTCGCTCAGGATGCCCGCGCGGATTCAGCCGCATTGCCCGATCTGCTGAAATTCGTTGCCGTTGAGTGCCTCGGGCCGATTCTGATCAACTTATTAATTGCCGGTGTGATCTTTCTGATCGGACGGTGGGTGGCTCGGGCGGTCACTCGAATCGTTGCCGGAATCGCGCGCCAGGCAAAACTGGATGAGACGCTCGTCAAGTTCCTTGAAAATATTGTCTATGTGGTTCTGATGATTGTCGTCATCACGGCGGCGCTCGACCGAGTCGGTGTTCCGACAACTTCGTTCGCGGCGATTTTGGCGGCCGCTGGCTTTGCGATCGGCTTCGCACTTCAGGGATCGTTGGGAAATTTTGCGGCGGGTGTCATGTTGATCGTCTTCAAGCCATTCAAGGTCGGCGATTTTGTGGAAGCAGGCGGCTCGTCAGGCGTCGTCGAAGAGGTTCACATTTTCAACACGCTGATGCGGACCGGTGACAACATCCAAATCATCGTGCCAAACGGCTCGATCACGAGCGGCACGATCACGAACTTTTCCGCCAAGGCAACGCGTCGCATCGATCTCGTCATCGGCTGCGGTTACGACGATGACTTGAAAGCCGTGAAACAATTCCTGCAGGCCGTGCTGGAAGCGGACGAGCGAGTTCTCCAAGACCCAGAACCAGTCGTCGCGGTCAGCGAACTGGGAGATAGCAGCATTAACTTCGTCGTGCGCCCGTGGGTGAACAGCGCCGACTACTGGGCCACACGTTGCGATTTGCTCGAGACGATTAAGCTCGGCTTCGATGAGCGCGGCTTCAGCATTCCCTACCCACAACGCGACGTGCATGTCTTGAACGACGCCGCGTGATCTTGCCGCTAGCGAGTAGCACCGGTTCTCAAGCCAGTAACTCCTGAATCACCTTGCCTTGGCTGATGATCATCGGGCGACCGACGGGCGTTTGCAGTTCTTTCTCGAACTCGATGCCGAGCGAGTGCAAGATCGTGGCGTGAACATCTGCAATATTGTGTGGGTCGCGGAGCACTTTCGTTTTGTCTTCGGCATCCAGATCCGGTTCCGGAGACGTTTCACCGATCACGCGTCCACTCGCGATTCCGCCTCCTGCCAACGCCATCGTGAATCCATGTGGCCAGTGATCGCGACCGCCAGCTGGATTGATCCACGGTGTCCGACCGAACTCGCCCCCACAGACAACCGTTGTTCGATCGAGCAACTTGCGATCGTTTAGGTAGCGAATCAACGCCGCAAACGCCGGGTCAAGCACTTTGGCGTTATCGCGATGGTTCGAGTGGTTATTCGCATGCGAGTCCCAGCCTTGCATCGTCACCTCAATACAGCGCACTCCGACCTCGACCAATCTCGCCGCCGCCAAGCACCCGCGCCCAAACGGCGTATCGCCAAACTCAGCACGAACACTTTCGGAGGCTTCTTTCACATCGAAGGCCTTCAGCTGTTCCGAGGCCATCATCTTCAAGGCGGCTCGTGTTGAGATGCCTTGCAGCGTCTTGCCGGAATCCAACTCGCGCAGCCGGCCGCGCGCGAATTCTCGCTCGACGATCGCCAAGTCGTTGATGCGGCGGTCGTAGCGATCGTCGGAGACTGGTCGCGTGATGTCCGGAATCGGCCCCTGTGGATCGTTGATTTGAAAGGCATCAAATTGGTCGCCGAGGTATCCGCCGCGAGCCGGCCATGGGCCCGGCAGGATCGAGACATGGCGAGGAATCTCGACGTTGTCGGGTTGTTGATGGCAGAGGATCGCGCCGATCGACGGATGCACGAGCGTCGGGTCGGGGCGGAAGCCGGTCTTGGTGTTGTACGTCGCGCGCTCGTGGTCGCCTTCCTTGCTCGTGATGCTTCGTACAAGCGACACGTGCTGCATCTGATCGGCAAGCTGCTCGTATCCTTTGGCGAGCTGGATGCCAGGGACCGACGTCTCAATCGCCTGTGTGCCGGCAGCGATATTCGTGCCAGGTTTCGGGTCAAAAGTTTCGAGTTGACTAGGACCTCCTGCTAGCCAAAGAACGATGACCGACCTGGGAGGCTTGCCACTCGTATCCCGCTCGCTGGCCCGCGACAACGCCTCGGCAACGGGCGTCAACCAACCGATGCCACTCAGTCCAGCTGCCTTGAGCAACGTCCGCCGATGCATGTGACTCCAACTCCCGCATCCGGGTTCCGAGTATACAGTCATCGCATGCAGTTCCTTAGAAAGTGTTTAACAACAACTTCCCGATTCGAGTTTCGGGAGGGCGAGGCTCCTGCCGAGCCATCCGGGGAAAGGCTCGGCGGGAG
>JAQBZB010000505.1 GCA_027622275.1 Planctomycetota bacterium
CGAATTGTTTAATCAATATCTAGTTACCGCGCTACCCCAAGTTGCCTAAAGTGCGCGTTGGCCGTGAGTGCGATGGCGGCCTCCAACGACTTCAGAAAGCCTCTCGCTTCCCCTCGAATCTGGATGCGCTGACCGCCGCTCAAGTCTTTCATCGACGCGCTCGAATCTACTTCGTTGAACTTGTGCGTGAGTCGATCGTGAGCGGCCTGCGATTCCCGCCACGTCGCAAAGCTGGCCTTCCCGGCGTCCAGTTCGCTAAGCAAGTTATCCCGGGCGGTTTCAAAACTCGCGCGTTCGGAGGCGAACATCGGGCTCTCAAAGGGACGCGGCCATTTGGGATGGAAGAGTTGAGCGGTATCCGCTCGGAACGATTGCCCGCCGCCCTCCTGCCCAGTCGCCTGACGCATCCGAATATGACTTATTCGATCGCTACTCAGCGGGCGATCGATGGCGGCAGCCAGGCCTTCGCGATCGTCGAAGATGAAACGATAGGTGCTGGAGTCGGTCACCAGCCGATCCAGAATCCAGTTGAGATCGTCCGTCACGTCTCCGTTCAGCGCCTCTTCCGGCTGCTGCAAGATGATCCGCTTCTTCATCTCGTCACGGCGCTGCTGATCGTCGATATAGATCGGATCGGCGGCCCGGCGGTACTGCCGGTTCAATTCCTGGCGCGTGAAATAAGTCTCGACCCACAGCACCGAGTTTTTCATCGCTTCGCGGTCGGACTCGACGTTGATCCGGTGGGCAATTGCCATCGACTCGAGCAAGTTACCGACCGCCACCATTCGTCGCGCCTCGGCATCGATGTAAGTCGACAGAACGGTCGCACCGCGCGTGGGCGGCAAAAAGACGCGTCCGCGGATCGGAATCGGCTGTGCGTGCGTCGTTCCCGCGGACACCGCGACGAGGCAGAACGCACAGGCCAAGCCAACTCGGTTCAGCATATTCAAATTCCCAGCCGCAGAATTGCACCGATCGATCAAACTGCGATAATACCTCTGTTGCGTGAGTGGGTCAATCAAGAGCGGACCGTCCACAGGGCTTTGGATTTATTCAATCTGCGGCGAGTGCAGGTAAGTAGCATGGCCTCGTAGGCCGTGTGTGATTTCAGGCGTTCCCAAGCAGACACGGCCTACGAGGCCATGCTACCGCTTACGCAGCTTCAAACAAACAAAAGCCGTGGGACCATCCAAGTCGTCAATCCCGAGCATTGTGCGAAGTGACATGTCTGACGCGTTCAATCCCTATCACCGCTGGCTTGGCATTCCGCCGAAGTATCAACCACCGGACCATTACCGGTTGCTCGGAGTCGAACGATTGGAGAGTGACTTCGATGTCATCCGAGATGCATCCGAACGGCAGATATCGCACGTACGCCGATATGCGAGTGGCGAACACCGCGACTCGGCGAACCGCGTGCTCAATGAGCTTGCCACGGCTCGTGCCTGTCTGCTCAACTCCGCCAGCAAAGCTGCCTACGACGAGCAGCTTCGCGCTCAGATCGCCGAGCAGAACCCGCCGCCGCCGCATGCGTCATCAATTCCCGCTACAACTTCGCCCGTACAACGGTCGAGGCGACGGCAGCCAAGAAGCCCTCGCGTCGAAGTCGTGAAGATTGTGATGGGTGGGATTGCTGGTCTTGCGATCGGCGTTTTGCTGTTGTGGTACGGCTTCGGCGTGGATGTCCTTCGTGTAATGGAATCGCGTGATGAAGGCACTGCCAAGCCGATCGCACAAAACGACGCTAACGCGCATCCAAAGCCCCCGCTTACTCCGAATGTAGCGCCCGCAAATGCTCGCTGGCAAATCTTAAGGCCGACAACATTAGAAGCATTGCACGGGACCAAACTGTCGGCCTTAGAGGATTCTTCCGTTCTCGCCAGCGGCGTCTCAGCAGAAACGAACACGTACGTGCTGACTGCCACGTCTCCGCTGAACGAGATAACCGGAATTCAGATTGAAGCGATTCCCGATTCTTCGCTTCCAGCGAACGGGCCGGGACGAACCAATGGGAATTTTGTTCTTACAGAATTCAAGGTTTTCGTGATCGGAAGTGATGGCGGAGCAATTCAGATTGCCTTACAGAACGCGTCCGCTTCATTCGAGCAATCTCTTCACACTCTTGGGGACAAAGAGAATCCGTACAAGAAATATAATGCTGCCAGTGCGATCGACGGCGATGTAAAGGGCAAGCGATGGGGTTGGGCGATTCATCCGCACGTTGGCAAACCGCATCGCGTGGTCGTCGAGACTGCCGAGCCTATCAGCGGCAGCGAGATAAAGCTCAGGATCACCATCGATCAGCAGCATGGAACGCAACACACATTGGGACGCTTTCGTCTGGCGGTCACCTCATCGCCACCACCATTCTCCGCGGACGGAGATGCCGTCTCGTCAGTTCCGATGCAAGAGGAATCGACCGTGAGTGATGGGCCCACGACTGATCCACTGCCGGGAGCACCTCTGAGCGATGGGTTCGCACCACCGTTAGCTGTCGCTCCATTTGACGCGGTGCAGGCGCGCGAGCATCAGCAAGCTTGGGCGGACTACCTTGGTGTACCAGTTGAGATCAGTAACTCGCTTGAGATGAAACTGCGGTTGATTCCTCCCGGAGACTTTGCGATGGGATCAGCTGAAAACGAAGAAGGGCGAAATGTTGATGAGCACCTTCACCTAGTTCAAATCTCGCACGCCTTCTATCTGGCGGAACATGAAGTAACCGTTGGTCAGTTTGAGCGATTTGTCGCTGCAACCGGATATCGAACGGAAGCCGAAAGAGATGGTGCTGTCGCATCGGGTTGGAGCGAAGCGAGGCAGAGAGTTCAGGGCAGCGATCCGATTTATTCGTGGCAAAACACGGGCTTTGTTCAAACGGAAAAACATCCCGTCGTCAATGTTTCCTGGAGCGATGCGGTCGCATTCTGTAAGTGGCTTGGGCGACAAGAGCAAGTCGAATATGGGCTGCCGACGGAAGCCCAGTGGGAATTCGCCTGTCGAGCGGGAAGTGGGGCTGCCTATTCCTTTGGTGACGACAGCGAGAGACTCGCCGAACACGCCAATGTGGCAGATAGAACGGCCAAACTGAAGTTTACCAACTACCCCGATTGGGCATACATCGCGAATGTTGATGGGTATGCCTTTACGGCACCAGTCGGAAGTTTCAAAACAAACGCATGGGGTTTGTACGACGTCCACGGCAATGTGTGGGAGTTGTGCCGAGACTGGTACGACGCAGAGTATTACGAGCTCTCACCGCGAGCCGATCCGGACGGCCCGCTTCTTAGTAATGGCTCACTTCATGAAAGTGAGGAACAGAAACGAGTGTGTCGTGGCGGTGGATGGAGTGCTCGAACATACACCGAGTATCGGTCAGCGTCCCGAATTGGATTTGCTGTCTGCAATCGGAGTCTGAGCACGGGCTTTCGTGTTATGCGAACGATGGAGGCCGGCAAGTCGGCACATGATTTCAAAGTCATGAGGAATAGCATCGGCATGAAGCTGGTGTTGATTCCCGCTGGCGATTTCTTGATCGGAAGCCACGAATCGCCGGCAGCGCTTGCAGGCGAGTTTGGGGCAAAGGTCACCGATTTCACCGCACTTTCCGCACATCTCGTCCTGAATAACTTTTGATTGTTGGCTTTCGAATGATGACGGCGGTGCGC
>JAQBZB010000506.1 GCA_027622275.1 Planctomycetota bacterium
GCACCTTTCCAACTACCGACATCAAGACGTTTCAACTCGGCCAACGACGACTCCGCCACGACAAGAGTTTTGTCCGCCACGCGCTTGGTGTCGGCGTCGTGGATACACACGATCCGATTGTCTCGCGTAAGATAGAAGTCACCTTCGATGCCGTCGGCCCCTTGCTCAAACGCGAGCCGAAAAGCAGCCAGCGTATTTTCCGGCGCGTCATGCGAACCGCCACGGTGTGCAATTATCAGCTGTCCATGCGATACCGTGCTGCAGCAAAAGAACAACGCCGCGCAAACTGCAAATAGCCATCGCTTGCCATGACGATTCTCAGCCGGTCCGGCGCTAGTCAAAACGATTTCTTCGTTCGTCCGTCGAGTACAACCCACGCGTCGTTTCCTTTTTGAGTACGATCCTAGACGCTCTACCGCGCAACATACATTCTTTGCTGCACGGAACCCTGCAATTGTCGATCTCTGCGGAACCCGCATTATAGAACGATCGCACCTGCTGGAATCAACACGGTCAGCAAGGGGTCCATCTTAACAGACCGGCGATGGGTCTTACTCGCATGCAAACAAGCACCCATTACCTGGCAACTTGCATTGGGATACAACAACTCAAATCTCCGGTGAACCGCGACGTCTATACTCGCGACGCCCAACCGAGCCACCCAACATAGCAATGGAATATTTGCGGTCATTCGCGTCATTCGCGGGTAACATTCTTCCGCAGCTGGCACACCAATGGCGAGTGTTTAAGCACTGACCGATCAATTACTGTCGCGTTGTTTGGAGAAATTCTGTAGAAGGTCGGTTTTCATTTCGGCAGTTTCTCCAGGAGGCCAAGGATGGCAATTGATTTTATCCGACGGTTGGATCAAGAAACAGAACAGAAATTGCGAGGGTTTTATGCCACGCTGTCCGAGAAGGACCAGCGACGATTCGCGGCAATCGAAGCCACGCAGCTCGGCCATGGTGGCATCCAATATGTAGCCCAAGTATTGGGTTGCTCGACGCGCACCATTGAACGCGGCATCCAGGAACTCGACGATTTGCCGAACGATCCTGCCGAGGGGCGTATCCGGCGACCAGGAGCCGGTCGAAAAAAAAGATTGCCGCAGACTCGCCAGCCGAGCAGAATCTGAATGCGTTGCTCAACACGCGGACCGCGGGCGACCCCGACGACGAAACCATCGTCTTCACCGACCTCTCTCCAACCATCCTCTCCATAAAGCTGGAGGCTCTGGGAACACCCGTGTGTGACGATACCATTCGCCAGTGGATGGACGACGAGAACTTGCGATTGCGGAAGATACGCAAAGACTTGGCCGGCGGTTCTCATCCCGACCGCAATGCACAGTTCGAGCGCATCGCGGCGTTGATCGACCAATTCGAAGGTCGGGGCAATCCGTATTTTTCCGTGGATACCAAGGCGAAGGAGCATTTGGGCAAGCTGTACCGTGCTGGCCGAGTTCGCTGCAACCAACCGTTTCAGGCATTCGATCACGACTTTCCCAGTTGGGCTGACGGCGTGATCATTCCTCACGGCATCTACGATCCGGTTCGCAATCGCGGGCACATCAACATTGGGTTGTCTCGCGACACGACCCAGTTCGCTTGCGATAGTTTGCTGTGGTATTGGAACCGTATTGGTCAGCAGTGCTATGGCGACGCCGATTCGATCCTGCTGCTCTGTGATGGTGGCGGCAGCAACTCGGCGCACAAGTACATTTTCAAACACGATCTGCAGGCGGTGGCCGATCAGATCGGCGTGGAAATTCGCGTGGCCCACTACCCCAGCTACTGCTCGAAATACAATCCCATCGAACGCCGGTTGTTTTCGCATATTGGTCGCGCTTGCACGGGTATGCTGTTCGACACTCTGGAAACGGCTGTCGAACTCATGCGTAAGGCAACCACCAGCACCGGATTGAAAACAACCGTCAACGTAATTCGCCGAATCTATGAAACCGGCCGCAATGCCACCGATGAAATCAAACGAAACCTGAAAATCGTGTACGATGATCTATTGCCGAAATGGAACTACCGAGCGATTCCTCAAATCCGACAGTAATTGATCGGTCAGTGCTTAAACCTGAGAAAAGCGAGAAGGCTGGAGCCGGAACTTGTTGGCCGCATCGCTCCGCCGATTGATATGGTCAACATTCGCGTCGATGAAATAGTCGTAGATGAACTCCCCGTTTCACGGGGAGTGTATCTTTTCATCGGTGCGGACCAGTTGCTGTACGTGGGCGAAACGGAAAACCTAAGAGCACGCCTAAAAAAGCATCTTGATCACTCTGACAACAAGGGATTCGCCCGGTGGATATGGGAGTACGGAACCGAGAGCCTACATCTCGAAATGCAGATTCTGGACGACCAAACCGAAATGCGTGTTCGGAAGGCTCTCGAAACTGAGCTGATCCGCTCTCGGAAGCCAATCTTTAATATCAAGCGGTGAATAGTATCACACATGTCGCTTGCAGACGACTCGCTTCGATTTTGCCAGATGTTCGAAGGTGAGTTCTTGATCGAACTTATGCTTCGCTATTGGCACCACCCGTTAGCTGGGGAATCTGAATATCGGAATGACTTGATAGAGAGTGCCGCCGACGTGATTCGAGCATCGATAAACGGAGAGAGGTTACTGGAAGACTTGCCACCTTCACAAATGAATTTGGTGACGGCGGTTTGGTACGCGGAGTGGGCTGGTTTACAGGGCGGATCGTCTGAGATTCCCGATGGCGAGCTTCGCGAACGAGAAGCTTGGTTGGAGGAAGTGAGGCGGTCCGTTCCGTTATGTTTCTGCGACCAGAACGATCTACCTTCTTAGCGGGATGGAATTGCCTCTACGCGTGCGACAACTGTGTTCCTCATCGGCTCACGGAAACAACGGTTATTTCAAACAATTTCTTAGCCAGCAGAACTTTGCTGGTCGCCGGCGTGTCTGATCGATCCACTTGTGATCGGTGACGGTGCCATGCGATGGCCGTGAAACCTACCGCGACGCCGACCAGAGCGCCAAGGACGTGGGCCATCGGAATGGGAATGAAGGCAGCCGCGGTGTGATCGACGAAGATCGTGGCGTCACTGCCCATTTCGTAGGCGGTCTTGGTGATCAGGCCTAGCGCGGCGGCGGCGATCATCCACTGTGTCGTGCGGTTGCCACGCGCTCGTGCATCGGCAAACAAGCCCACGCACAGCAGCGCGAACAGTCCCGTGTCGATGCCGCTGAGTCCGCGATAAATCGGCATCTCGGGCAGAGCGACCAATGCAAAAAACGAGATGGCCGCGGCCGACCCAAGGAGACAGGCGAGAAACGCAGTGCGACCGCGGCGCTCGCACATCGTGCCCAGCACTACGAACACGCTTAAGTTCCAGAATAAATGATCAAAGTTCCAGTGTAGCAGGTGACCGGTCAGGAACCGCCAATAGTCGCCGACGACGATCGCCGCCGCGTCGAATTGCAACAACTCCTGCAGAACCGGCGACAAAGCGATCGCCGCCGCCGCGATAGCGAGAATCCAAATTACCGGCGCGAATAGGCTCTTCGACCGGATAACTGGTCGAAGATCCGCCGTGGCGGAAGAAACAGAATGTTTAGATTGTGATGCAGTCACTTGAGATTTCCGTGATCAATAAAAAAGACAACAGCCGGGGTCGATG
>JAQBZB010000145.1 GCA_027622275.1 Planctomycetota bacterium
TGGCAGGTTGGAATACCGATTATCTTGCCCGAGTCCTTGGACTACAAAAGACTTAGTGTGCGTTTGCCGTGGGGGCGCAGAGCATAACATCGCTCACTCTTCGCGGACTTGGAGAAAGCAAGGTCGAGATCACCAACTACGGTCAAATGGACATGCAGCAGATACTTATGCTCAACGCTGAAGGAAATCGGATTGCAAAGTTGCCGACCGATGACGATTTCGATGACGACGAGGACTTTGATGACGACTTTGATGACGACTCTGACGAAGAGCAATAGGCAGCGCTTCTTGCGTATATGCAAAGCGCAGGTGTGAATGGCATAGGCAAACCGATTACTGGCACTGCCGCGTTACGTAGTTGCGACGGAGGGACCGGGCGCGGATAATCAATTAGTCTGGGTAGATCGTGTCGCCGACCAGCGTGCGGTCAAAGCGGCCCGAGCGGTGGACGTGGTTCCGACGTACCTTTCCCACTCCCCGCCGGGGCCGGCCCGGCACAAAGGTACGTCTCATGT
Organism: Planctomycetota bacterium; assembly: GCA_027622275.1. Lineage (GTDB taxonomy): Bacteria > Planctomycetota > Planctomycetia > Pirellulales > Pirellulaceae. Next base: position 516 of record JAQBZB010000145.1, read on the forward strand.
CATCTCGACGGCGCGACCTGAATCTGCCTGCGGCAGAACAGGCGGCCTTGAATTTGGTATTCGGCGCCTGGGGCGCGATTTCATGCGCACATGGATCATTCCACCGTAGGGGTGTGCCAAACAATCCCGATGGGGACCCCGGCATGGCCGCACTGTTCCTACCGATCTTGGAAACGGAGTTCGCGGAGCATGGTCAATTAGTACGCGAAGTTGCAGATCAACTTGGGGGTCACAACACCCGTGCGCGGGCAAATATCTAGCGCTGTTGGGAGAAGCACGTTTGAAGCATGCGTAAGGCTGGCAGAGCAACTTCTTGATGAAGCGCGAAGAACACTCTACCAGTCCCTCACCGAGATGTCGCCGAATGGTCCGGTGTTGACTCGACAGCCCGAGTGGCCCGACGTGCGAGAATATTGGCCAGCGGTACGAAGGACGTTGCAGGACTTTCCCGACTTCGATTTGGACGTCGCTCAAGTCGACTTGCAACGTGAGCTGGCATTGGTCAAACCATCGAAAGATGAAATCCAGGTATATGATCTAACGCCTTCGGAGCGGTTGATCGCCCTTGCTCGCTTGGACCGAAGGTATCGGAGGGCGTATCTGTCGCTTATGTATGCTGAATTAAAAGCTGGCCGAGAACTCGACGACAAGACGGCCTACGAGACTATTTGTCGTGGAGAATCTGACGAACAGATTCTGGACCGGCATCCTGAATTGAGAGAGCTTAGCGGTTACTCTCCACCCGATACCTTAAAAACGTGGAGGGAGTACGTCTCTAAGGCGCGAACTGCCCTAAAAGAGAACAAGTACGATCGTCGCCATACAATCACTCCTGGTCGAAGCGTCGTGAAGGGCGATCCGATCGAACACCAAGAGCGAGATGAATGACGGTGGTTCAGCGTCAATCGATAAACGCTCGGAACTTGTTTCGCACCGAACTCAGCAGGCGGTAGATGGTAGCCTGCGATAGGCCGGTGTCCTTCGCGATCTCGCCGGCGCTTTGGTCGTGTAGGCAACGACGCTCAAAAACGATCGCTTCCGTTGGCGTCAACTCGGCAACGAATTCACGAAGAGCGTTCGTTGCTTGATCTGGCGAGAGAGACGACTTGCTCGGCAGGTATCGCGCGATGTCGAGTGGAATCTCTCGCCGCGCTGAACGCGCCATTCGATGCCGTAGGCGGTCAATGATCCGAGTCAACTCGGTGCCGTCGATAGGCTCGCCTCGGGCTAGTTTTTCCTGGCACTCTACCAGAATCAAGGAACCGAGATCCTCGTAATCAGTAGGGCTCAGCCGACGCGCATTGCTGACGAAGATCGCCTGGAGGTTGCTCGGCGGGGCGATGTTCAACCGATCGCGCAAGCATGTCTCTAGGAAGGCAGCGTACTCACGAAGCGAATTCTGTGGTGTGGCTTCCGACATGACAATCACGTCTGGCCCGGTAGGCCGTCAAACAGCGTGAGAATGACTTGCTTGTTCACATGATCCACGATGTAGTGGGCGTGAATCTCGCAAGGAAATTGGCCCAACACGGTGATCCAACGGACTGTGAATCTGGCTTGCCACGGTGGGCAGCGCTTACGCAAGAGCACAAGCGTTGCCTTTATCTTCTCGACTGGCGTGGCGTTCCACCACCGCTTCAATGCCTGGCTCCATTGACTTGCGTCCTGGCTCAAGCCTTCGTCGAGCAAGTCAATGATGTCAACCGAACCGATCTCGCTGCCTGTATCGGCCGCCGTTGCAATGTCGCGAAGCCAGTTCCAAAGTTCAGTCCGAAGATTGTCGCCATAGGTTTGGCAGCATTCGTCGAGTTCACGCCGGGCACGTTTGTAGAAGCAAAGTCGGTAGGCCATGTCGCTTTCTCTGCTTGGATGACGTGAAGCGACATCCTACTCGACAATCTCATCATGCTCCAGCCGGTCGGTGATCTCCGCCAACAGTTCGGGTTTCTCTGACAGCCGTCTAAGAAATCGCTCGGAGAGAAACTCTTTCATGCCGTCGGGCGATGCGATACCTCCCAACAATTGCTGGCCCGCAAAGATCGGCGCGACACTCGCTTGTGACGCTTGCCGCAACACGGCAACAAAGCTCTCGAATGCGTCATGGTCGCGGAAGAGTTCCTTGTGATCGTCAAGGTTGATGGTGTGGGTGCTCATGGTTTACTCCGTCGTGTTGTCGAGGTACTGACTCACGAACTAAGGACACTTGGAAACGCCAAATTCTCACCAAATCCGGCTCCAATTTGGCGGGATTTGGTTTTTCTGTCTTTTTTCGCAGTAGTTCAAATTGTCTCAACTCCAACCAGCTATGCAGCTTGCGAATTTGCATCGGTCGCAAATCGAGCGCAAAGTTTCGCCAAATCTGAGGGCAGTAGATGGCAACCGGAGTCAGTCGCACGGCGCGGCTGGAAAAGTTGCCTGCGTATGGAGGTTTTCTCATGACGATGAATCAAAACCCTGCGGCTGATGCACCGGCCCGGCTGCTCGACGTGCGGGCAGTCGCCTCTCTGCTGGGTTGCTCACCCCGCCACGTCTACCGTCTGTCGGACGCGGGTAAAATGCCGGCTCCAATTCGTCTGGGCTCGCTGGTCCGATGGTCGCGCGATGCAATCGACGAATGGATCAGAAACGGGTGCCCCTCGATGAGAAAGGGGCAGCGATGATTACCACTTCGAACCGCAAAGGCGACGGGACCGCGGGCCGCGATGCGGCAATTGAGTTGCTCGAATCGCGCCGGCAAGTGTACGTAAATCGTGGCAGACGAGCGTTGCTGTTGCGACTGCTGACGGGCGAGTCGGCGACGGCTGACGACGTGCGGGCCGCGGTCGAGCTTCCCGAGTCGATCGACCCGGTTTGTTTGGGCGCGGTGCCTGGCTCGTTGGCGCGGGCCGGCATTATCACGCGGGCGGGATTCGTCGCCACGGCTCGCCCCAATGCACACGCTAGGCCCGTATCGATCTGGGCGCTGGCGAATCGCGACGCTGCGGTCGCGTGGCTGCGAGGGCATCCTGATAAGCCGGACCCCATGCCCGATGAGGAAGAGCGACGCCGGCAACTGACATTGCCGGGCGTCGCGTGAGTGAGTCTTGCACGGGTAGCAACGTGGCCAGGCTCGACGTCCATTCTATCGGGCGTCTCACCGGCGCACAGTTCATCACGTTGCGGCCGTGCGTTGTCCCTTTCCACATTTCCGGGAAAATGCACGATGGCCGATGAGCGTAAACGCAGCGTCGATCCTGCCGGATTCGTGCTGCTCTATCGCAAGTTGCTCGACTCCCCCGTCTTTGCCAACGAGGGATTGTTGAAGGTGTGGATTTGGTGCCTATTGCGGGCATCGTACACGCGACGCTATTGGAGTGTTCCGACCGGGCGCGGACAAACGACGGTCGAGATTCTGCCCGGTCAATTCATCTTCGGACGCAAGACGGCTGCTGACGAGTTGGGAATGAAGGCGTCGACGGTTCACGACCGGATGCGCCGGCTGGAACAACTCGGTTGCATCCGCATGAAACCCAACAGCCATTACACGATTGTAACCGTTGTGAATTGGGGGCTCTATCAAGGTGCGGGCGTCGAGCCCCAACAGGCAACCGACAACGAAGCAACAAGCATTCGGCAACCATCCGACACAAACAACAATGGAAACCAAGTTAGAAGGGCGAGAAGTCTTGACGGCGCGATAGATCTTTCTTTCGAAGAAGAGGCCGAATTCAAACGCATCGCGAACCGGATTGCCAAGATTGTTTCGTGCAAGAGTCCGGCGAATCGATCGCTCGTTGCAAAGACGGCTCTCCTGGTCCTGCGCGGACTGCTAAGCCGCGACGACGTCGAGCAATCGATTGAATCGGTCCGACTGAAGCAACCGGCAAACACCGGCGCGTGGTTTCAAACGTGCTTGGCGAACAAAGCGGAGAAAGCCGGCGAAAACTTCAACGCGTTGTTGGCGGCAACAACCGTTCCCCCGGAGTTGCTGGCGCGTCGAGCTGACGACGACGACGGCAAACGGCAGAAGCCGCAGGATGATACTCGACGACACAGCCTCATGAGTGTAAGAACGGTTACATGCCAGCAAAACGAAAGACTTACGACACGATGACCGAAGCACTTCGCGACGCGATTGCCGAAAGCGAACTCTCGTTCAAGGCGTTGGAACGTGAAACCGGCGTTCTACGACAATCCCTGATGAAGTTTGCCGCCGGCGAACAAAGTTTGCGGCTTGATGCTGCCGACAAGCTGGCGGAGTTTTTCGGTATCGAGATAACGCGACGAAAGGCGAAATGATGGGAACCGTTTACCGCAAGACGTTCACCAAACCGCTGCCCGACGATGCCGAGATTGTCGCAAGGAAAGGCAACCGGTTCGCCAAATGGAAAGACCGCAAAGGCAAGGCGAGAACGGCACCGCTGACGACTGGCCGCGATGGTTCGGAACGGATCGTCGTTGAATCGGCAACCTATCTCGCTAAGTTCCGCGACGGTGAAGGCATCGTGCAAGAGGTTTCGACCGGCTGCCGGGACATTACCGCCGCGAAAGCAAAGCTTGCCGCGTTGGAACGCCGCGCCGAACTCGTCAAAGGCAACGTGATGACGCCGAGCGAAGATAAGATTGGCCGGCACCAAGACACGTTGCTCGAAACTCACGTTGCGGGCTACATCACGCACATGGAAGCCAAAGGGTGTTCGCAGTCGCATATCGACGGCACGAAACTACGGCTCGACGTGCTGCAGCGCGACTGCGGATTCACTCGCTTGCGTCAGATCACCCGCGAAGCGATGGAGAGTTGGCTCGTTCAAAGACAGACCGCCGGCATGGCACCGCGAACGCGCAACAGTTATCTGCAAGCCGTGGGCGGGTTCTGCAACTGGTGCGTTGAAGAGGCTCGGTTGCTGGTCAATCCGCTGGCGAAAGTTGGCCGCGCGAATGAAGACGCCGACAAGCGACGCAACCGCCGATCGATGCTGCCGGCCGAACTGCAACGGTTGTTGTTCGTTACAGCGGTTCGACCACTTGCCGAGTACGGCCGCGAATCCGTCGCCAAAGACAAAGCCGACGTGAAAGGCAAACGTGATACTTGGAAGGCGGCGCCGTTGACGTTCGACGAACTCGACGCCGCTTGTGAACGGGCAAGGGCTCGGCTGAAAGACAATCCAACGCTCATTGCCGAGCTGGTGCGACGCGGGCAAGAGCGGGCATTGATCTACAAGACGTTGGCACTGACGGGACTGCGCCGGGGCGAACTCGCTTCGGTGACCGTCGGCGACTTGCGTTTGGACTCGGCGAACCCGGTGATCGTACTGAACGCTGCGAATGAGAAAGCTCGCCGCGGGGCTGAGATCGCGATACGGGCCGATCTGGCGGACGATCTGCGGGGATGGCTCAAGTGTCAAACCGATGCGCGATCGGCGGAACTGGAAGCCGCCGGCGTTGTCTCGATGCAAGGGCAGGGCAGGGGACTCGCACCCGATACGCCGCTGTTCAACGTGCCGAGACAACTGGTGAAGGTGCTTGACCGGGATTTGGAAGTCGCCGGCATCCCCAAGGCGGACGAACGGGGCCACACGCTCGACGTTCACGCCTTGCGCCACACGTTCGCGACGCTGCTGAGTGTTGGTGGAGTGACGCCGCGGACGGCACAAGCCGCAATGAGGCACAGCAAGATGGATCTGACGATGCGAGTTTACACCGATCCGAAGTCGCTCGACGTGCAAGCCGCGCTCGACGTTTTGCCCGCATGGCCGTTGAACGAGTCGGGCGAACCGAACACCCAACGAGCGACCGGAACCGATGGTCGAACGCTTGCACCAACTGCTCACAATCTGGTGCAAGCGGAGTCAATTGGTGACAAATGGGGCGAGTTGGCAGAGTCGTCCCAAGAAGCAAACAAAGCCCGCAAACCCAAGGATTTGCGAGCTTTTCAGGAGCGAGGCCGACGGGAATCGAACCCGCAACCTCTGGATCGACAGTCCAGTGCTCTAACCAATTGAGCTACGGCCCCTGATGTAGGAGGTGAATTATACCTCTGACCTATCGGTTCGCAAGGGCTTCGAGCTTGACGCTGGGACGAAGGGTTCTTTCCGGATTCGGGCTGACTGAAGCTGGAGACTGGATCGAATCGCAATCCCCCATTCGAGCGAGCAACGTCTGTTTTTGTGGCCTATACTTGCGCGGATCATCACGCGTAACGAGGGCTTTGCTATGTGGGGTTTTGTCGAACGGGCGGCGAACGACGTGGTTCGCATGACGGGACATATGGACCGCAACCACTGGATCTTTGTCTTTGCCGCCGCCTTGGTTATTGGTGCCTTTCTGCTGCGCGGCTTCGGAGCGCGGATCTAATGCACCAGGTTGGCGAGCAGCGACCCGCTAAGGACCGTTCGAGAAATACCTGTCCGAATTCAGGTGAGCAGCACGGCGCTAGCCGCCGGTGTTTCGCGGCGCACGAAGAACCGGTGGCTAGCGCCATTCCGCTCACTAATTCCTCGAACGGTGCTAACACCCGCGCAAGGAACGTCCAGCTATGATTTGGTTCAGTTTCGCCAGTCCCATCGTGATGGTTGTTGCCGTCTGGGTCGCCTACCGCATTGGTAAACGATCGCGCGATCAGCTGAATCAGCAGCAAGGGCCTGGCGATCTGGGGCACGCCAAGGTTGTTGTGCAGGACTTGGAGCAGATTTCGCAGCAGGTGCGGCGGAGCTTGGTGACCCATCACGCGAGCATCGTCCAATTCAAGGAACGGATCAGCAAGCTGACCGAGACCGGAGATGCGGAAGCACTGAAGGAGCTGTCGCGAGAAGCAGAACAAATCCTTCAACCGACGATCCAGCTGGCGAGCCAAATCGCGCATGCCTACGACGATATTCGCCAACACACTGATCAGCTTAGCTCTCCCGAGCAACTACGAACCGATCCGCTGACTGGATTGAGTAGTCGGCGAGCGATGGAAGATATTTTGAAGATGTTGTTCGCAATGAAGTCGCGCTACGACACACGCTTCGCAATTGCGTTGGTCGATATCGACGGGTTTCAGAAGATCAACGACGAGCATGGACACGTCCGCGGTGACGAGATGCTTCGGTCGTTTGCTGCAACGTTGGATCGTACGGTCCGCGAGACCGATGTCGTTGTCCGGTTCGGCGGCGAGGAGTTTGTTGTCATCATGCCCGAGACAGATTTGTCTGGCGCAAGTGTCTTTGGACAACGACTGCGGAAGAGCGTTCGCGACGAACTCCAGTTGGCGATCAGCGTGGGAGTCGCCGAAGCTCGCGACGGTGATACGTTGAAGTCGCTCCATGCTCGCACGGATAGCGCACTTTACAGCGCCAAGGCCGGCGGCGGCGACGCTGTGTTTCAACACACCGGGCGACATATCGAGATGACTCGCCCCTTGAAGCAGGTTGCGCTGCCTCCCACGGGCGACAACGCCTGCGACGAAATCACGGCCACGACAACCGGTGTTTGACCGGAACTAGAACAGTTGATCGTTCGGCTCGTACCCTAGATTGCGAACACGCTGGCGATCGACATTCGCCTCATCTCGCATTCCCAGACGATCGTAAACCAAGGAGCGGTGGTAAAGCAAAACGGCGAGCGTCTGTGCATTCGACTTCGACGTCAACTCCACGGAATAGCTGCGTACGGCCGTCAAGATCTCCGCTTGCTCCTGGGCTGAAAGCTTCTCGAACAAGGCCACGGATTTTTCCAATTCCGCCCGCGCTTGGCGATCTTCTCCAAGTCGATATAAAACGTAACCGTTCGTATCAATCAAAGCGGCCTGGGATCCAGCTAAGGAGAGTTCAGGGGGAGAGAATGGGAGTGTGGTCTGAAGAAGCCGATCGGCATGGTCACCCTGGAGCCGTAGCGCTTCCGTAATGGACTCGAGCGCGGCGTCCAAATCCTCGCCGCCCACGGCTTGTGCGTAGGCCAATCCGTTCAATGCTTGGGATCGACTTCCAATCCATTCGTCATCGGTTCGACGCAGCATCTCTTGACAAACTTCAATCGCTTCCGAGTGGCGGCCCAAGTGTTGCAGCGTTTGCATTTTAAGCCAGTATGGGGTCTGCGATTTCGGGAGTAGCTTGAGGAGCCGCTCCGCATCTGCGAGCGCCTTGTCGAACTCTTCGGCTTCGAGATTGAACTCAATTCGCTGCTCATAAATGGCGGACGTGTCCGGAAACTCCTGGGAGGCCGCGTCCAAAACCTGGATTGCGCCGGCAAGATCGCCGTCGAGCCACTTCGCCCGAGCCGCTGCAATCTGCCATCTCGCCCGCTCCGAGGGGAGCCAATAGAGGAAAGTTGGGACCGCGACGCCGACCACGAACAACAACAGCAATAAGCCGCGTGCCCGCAGCCTTGGCGTGCGACGCTGTACGGAATTTGACAATTCCGCTTGGAAAACACCCTCTCCGTTTGGTTCCGAAGTGTTCGACTGGTCGGATTTTAGCGATGAGGCTGAGTTCATTATGTTTCTACGTAGAAGGGAAAAATGCGGTTGAAGAGGCCCGCTCGGCGCAAACACCCCCGAAACCTGCGATTCCCGCTGTTGAATCGCCTGTGTGAACTGTATCATATCGGGCATTGGAGTAAGTCAACCCATCCGAACTCGAAGCCTACAAGGAGTCCGAGATGCCACTGTTCGAGGTAGAGACGAACGCGCACATCATTATCACCTGGGCCGACGACGAGGATGCCGCATCGGCGGTCGTCAACGAGGCCTATCCCAACGACACGGTCACCCGGCTGACGAAGCGACCGCGGGATACCTGGGTCATTTCCAAGGGAGCGCTCGGTTTGACTGACAGCACGACAAGCGATCCCTGCGGTGTCGCTCGCGACTGCTTGTCCAAGTCGGCGGGCGATAAAGTCCACGCCATCCGACTTTACATGCACGAGACCGGCACGGACCTGGAGCATGCCCGCAAAGTCATCGAATCGAATGTAGTGATGGGCTGGTAAATCCTGTCTCACGACTTTCTGTGGACGCAAGGCTCGCTCGCGTTCGATGACTCTATGGAGAGCAATCGTACAGGAGCGAGTGATGATCAGACTCGACAAGAGCCACGTCGAAACGGGGCACCAAGAGACCGCGTCCGTCAGTAATCCGGGAGTGGTCCGCAATTTTCGCGTGCAAGTGCGCGAGAGCGACTCCAGCGACTGGCACATGTATAGCACGTTCCGGCATCGCCGCGAGGCCGAGTCCTGTATCGCAGCGTTGCAACTCGGTGGCGTCTCCGCCCGTTTGGTCGACTGTGACCGCTGTCCTACCGCAATCTGAGGCAATTCCTGACGGTCTCTGCGGGCGAAGACCAACGTAGGCCTAGACAGGGCAGGGGAACTGTGTACGGGTTGCCTCTCCGTACAAGCTTGAACGCCGGCCGGTGAATCCCTGTGCGCGAGTGTTCGGTTGTGTATCCTGTTAGGCTGACGCAACAAGCACTGAATTCGTACCCGGCGATTCAAGTAGTGGTGTAACAACAAAGAGGCTATGCATCCATGACCCAACAGCTACGCACGCGAATCTTCGCGGAACTCGACGCACTCGTTCTGATCGACCCGCATACGCACATCGATGCGTTGAACCCGGCTTCTCGAACGCTGGCCGATATCCTGGGGTATCACTACTACACCGAACTGGCTCACTCGGCCGGCATGCCAAAGGAGCAAATCGAGGAGCCCGATATCTCGCCAAAAGAGAAGTGTCGCCGGTTGTTCGAGAATCTTGATCCAATCGATAACACGATCCAATACAGCTGGTTTGTCGAGATGGCGCAGAAGTTCTTCGGTTTCGAAGGAGATCGGGTCGACGCGACGAATTGGGAGCCGCTGTACGATGCCGCCGAAGAGAAGATGTCATCCGCCGAATGGGCCAGCCAGGTGCTTAAAATCAGCAAACTGGAAGCCGTCTTTCTCACAAACAATTTCGATGACCCGCTCGATGGATTCGATACGAGCAAATACGTTCCCTGCTTGCGAACCGACGATCTCGTCTTTCATCTCACGCGGCGCGAGGTCCAAGAGCGATTACAGCAGGCTGCGGGAGCGGCGGTGACCGACGTAGCGTCGTTGCGAGCGGCCATTGGAAGGTTGTTCGAGCATTTCAAATCCAAGAACGCGCGGGCTTGCGCTATCTCGCTCCCGCCGGATTTCGCTCCGACCCGAGTTTCCGAAGGCCGTGCGGCGACGGCGCTGGATGCTGTCTTGACCAGGAAACTGGAAGCCAGCGAAGCGGATCAACGGGCGACGTCGAACTTTATCTTCTGGACGCTCGCCGAGTTCTGCGCGGAAGTCGGCCTGCCGTTCGATTTGATGATCGGCGTGAACCGAGGCGTGTATGCCGAAGGAGTCTTCCAAGGCCAGGACTTGTACGACAGCCGCGTTTCGATGATCCAATACAAGGAGCTATTCAACGCGTTCCCCCAGGTCACGTTTCCGATTTCCGTGCTGGCCAGTGTCACCAACCAGGAATTGACCAGCTACGCCTGGATTTTCCCGAACGTCGTCACCAATGGCCACTGGTGGTACTCTAATACGCCCACCTTTATCGAGCACGACGCAGCTGCCCGCCTGGAAGCCGTGCCCCGGACCAAGCAGATCGGCTACTACAGCGACATGTACAAGCTTGAGTTCGCGCTGCCAAAATTCGCCATGTACAAGCGAATCCTCGCAAAAATCCTTGCCGAACGCTTCGTGATCGACCGCGGCTGGACGGAAGAGCAAGCGATCGGTTTGGGGAAGCAGGTGCTTCGCGGCAACGTCGAGACCGTGTTCGGCTATTAGGCCAGAAAGTCGCCGCAGGGAAGATTTTTTCCGAAAATCCGCGAACCTTCTGGACGATGAGACGTCTGAGTTTGGATAACCGCCGATGGTTCGGCCGCCGAAGCTCTGCGGGTTGCATGCCCAAAAGCATTTGCTGGCAAAGGACTTCGGGGGTATAGTTAGCTTACGACGGGTGTCGGCTTGTGGCCGATCCAACGGTCGTTTTTCTGTTTTTTGTGTTCTCTCTCATTGCGCGAACTAGCGCCGGGAGGATTGAGATGCGTAGTTTAATCAATGCCATGAATAGCGTCGTCGTCAACGGTCATCAGGATCGTACGAACGTAGCCGGCATCGGTTCGCTGCGCGGACTCGATCTCCTACTAAGTTCGTGTATCTATTCAGGGCGCGCGCTTCATGCGGCGTTTTTGTCCGGCTTGAGATCCATAAAGCCGGCGCATCAACGCACGTTCATGGCCGAACAGAGAATGTTCGCCATGGCAGAAGCGCCATGTTGGCATCCGGCGCAGTCATATATTGGCTCGCCCGCTTTCGCGCGGACCACCTGAACTAAAGCCCTTCACGGCAACTAGTTCAACATTCGCGAAAGCCAGGTCGGATGCCGACCGAGCGGCTCGATAGCCCCACGACTATCTGCTTCTCGTCGCGTTCAGTTCCTGATGCTTTGGGCTATTTGCCGTGCCCCACAACGCTCAGCTTGAGAGAGACAAATCATGACGATCACCATCAACGAGACTGAAGAACTACAAACTTCCCAACTCGTCCGGGCTGCGCAAGGCGGCGACCGGCACGCGTTCGGCCAATTGTTCGAGCGATTCGAGCGGACCGTGTTCGCGATCGCGCTCCGTCGGCTGCGGAACTTTAACGAGGCTCAAGAGCTGACCCAGGACGTCTTCGTGCAAGCGATGTTGAAGCTGGATCAGTTGCGCGAGCCGGAGCGGTTCGCGGGCTGGCTGCGTTCGATCACGCACCGGATGGCGATCAACCGCATGGTCCGAAAGGGACCGGCGATCCCGACCGAGCCGGAGACGATGGAGGCGACCTGCATCGAATACGCGACGCCGCTATCGCTCGTGCTGCAAAGGGAGCGACACACGCAAGTGCGAGCGGCCTTGAGCCGGCTGCGCGAACTTGATCGCGAGACGCTCGAGGCGTTTTACGTCAAAGGCCACTCGTTGATCGAGATGAGCGACGAGTTCGACGCTCCGCTTGGCACGATCAAGCGACGTCTGCACGTCGCCCGCAAGCGGCTCGCGAAGGAAGTCGAACTGATGGCCGTGTAAGGCCTTGTGATTGGAAGCTCGTGGAGTCCCTCGGTCGTCTCGGCAATGCCAGCGGCCGGGGGACTTTTTTGGTGGCAGGACAGATTTGCCCGGCGGCGGATAGAGAACTCCTCCAGCATTGTTTGTGCGGAGTGGATTCCGAGACTCCGGGGTCACACTTGTAACGTGTTCTTAACAGGTTTGCGAAACTCAGAGCGATAAACCGGTTCGTCGTGCATTCTCATCCGCCGCTCGAAGTGTGTGCGGTAGTCAAGGTCGTGCTCGGCGGGGCGCTCCGCGACCGCGAGAGGCCCTTCCAAAGAGACTTCCGTGGCAATCATCTCGAGCGTGGTCTGGAAGTACTCTTCGACGTCAGTCCAAAAGTGCAATGAACCGCCGGGCACCAGGACCCGTTGAATGTCCCGGAGGAACTCGGGTCTCATAACCCGGCGTTTGCGATGCCGACCTTTCCACCAAGGATCGGGAAAGTAAACATGCACGGCGTCAACGCTGTCGGCCGTCAAGAACTCGCGAAACAGCCGCAATCCGTCGCCGCTGATCATTTTGCCATTCGCGAGTTCTCGTTTGGCAAGTCGTCCGGCGGCATGGCGGGCGTACTTACGAGCCATCTCGATGCCAAGAAAATTTCGCTCTGGGTGCGAACTCGACGCTGACTGCATAAACAGCCCTTTGCCGCTGCCAACCTCGACTTCGAAAGGAGCTTCACGTCCAAAAAACTCCGGGGCGACCAGCGGCGCAGACACGTCGTCCAACGCGTAGAGGAAGCTCGAAAGGTCAAGCGAGGAATTGACTGGCTTCAGCGCACGGCGGCCCATGATTCAATCCTGGGAGATTCTGAGTGGGTGGAGCGAGTTGCTCACGTTACTCTTCTTCCAAAGTGATTTCTAGGTCCGCGTTCAGCGTCCGCACGAACGCGCGCCACTCGCCATCGAGGCTGCGGCGACTTGACCGGAAGGCTGATCAGGACGTCGAACAAACTCGTCGCTGTCTCGACCACGTTCGGCAAGTTGCCGCGGCAATGTCAGCACAACGCCTTCTCTGACGCCGCAGATGGCAATGTCCGTCCCCCGTGAAATGGCCATTTAGAAAGTGGTAAGAACAAATAGATTTAGCTATGTAACCAGCCCAGGGGAGGGATGCAAGTGTTCGCCCGGCAATTTCCGGATTGCGAGTTGGGAACTCCGCGTGCCTTCCGAGAATAACTGGTGCGGCTCAGTTAGGGTGCCGGCGACAGCCGCACCAAAGTTGAAAAGCGTGGTGCGGCTGGTGCCGAGCCCTGCGACTAAACTGAACCACCATCCAGCCGAAAAGATCCTTGCTTATTGCGCACCGGGTCGGTAAGCTGGCGTGTGTCGTTTTGTGCGGCTTTGTACTGTGAAGCCGAGAGATAATCTATCCAGTTGAGGAGTTGTTATCGTCATGCAATCGTTCCAACGAGCATTTGCTTTGTTCTTGATCGTGATCGCTGCGGGGTTCCTGGCGGGATGTGGCGGCCCCGGTGCGCCGGTTTCGGGTGGGTCTGATCCCGCGAGCGAAGCTGCCGCTGCGGCATTAGCTCCCGAAGGTGGCCCTGACGAAGCTGCTGCCGAACCGGCGACAGAAGCTGCGACGGAGTCGGCACCAAAATCACAAGCAGGGGACGCCAGTGCATCAGCACCAGAAAACTAAGTCGTGGGACACGTCAACTGAGATGCTGGATCGAGTTCGATTGGAGTCCTGCTTTCAAGAACTGTGAGGCGGCTGACGACAAGTCCGATTCCGTATAACATTCCGTACTTATTTTCTTTTATCCCAATTGCGGAGGACTTTAGTATGCACCGTTTCAGTCGTCGTCGAACCGGATTTACACTTGTCGAGTTGTTGGTCGTCATTGCGATCATAGGTATTTTGGTGGCGCTGTTGCTGCCAGCGGTTCAAGCTGCACGTGAGGCCGCTCGCCGCATGCAATGCAGTAACAAGTTGAAGCAGATCGGCATCGCGCTTCACACCTATCACGATACCTATAAGTGGCTGCCACCGGCTTGGGTCACTTCGTTTCCACCGAACGTAACCGTGAACCCGGCGAATCCGATGCTGGCGGCAAACAATTGGCCCCAGTGGAGCTGGGGGGCTCTGATTCTACCGTTTATGGAGCAGCGACCGCTGTACAATCAGCTGACCGTCGGATCACCTTTGCAGCTCGAACAGTCGCGATTCTTGGGCGTAACGAACAATACCAACATTCTGAAAACGACCATGAATGACTTTTTGTGCCCGTCATCTCTGGCGCCGTCAAGGTTTCAGGTAAACGACCATTTCGCCCGGCGAATCGGTGTGGTGGGGACTGGGGGTGGGGGCACTTTAGTTCCGAACCTCCCGGCTTTCTACACTTCGACTTCGAATTACGTCGCGGCGAGTTCCACCTATGCGACGGACGCGAACGGTGGATTACCCGTCGAGCAAGGAGTATTCGTAGAAAACCAAGGTAACAACTTCTCCGCGATTCAAGACGGCACGAGCAGCGTGATCGCTGTGGGGGAGCGAGTGTGGCAGATCAAGACGCGTCCGAACCCGTTGACCGGAGGCATCGGCAGTTTCAATATTAGTATTATTTTTCCCATCGGTGCGGGAAACGCCTTTGGAATTCCCCGACGCAATGGTAGTAGTGGTGACGCTAACCCCAGTATTACGGGCGCGTCGGATACGGGCTTTCCATTCGGGGCCGATACTCGGACGTCGGTGATCGGTATTGGGCGTGCAAGGATTAATCTGACGGACCACGTGAACCGAGGTTGGGCGCCACGCGGCTTTAGCAGTCAACATCCCGGTGGCGCACAATTCCTGTTCTGTGACGGGAGTGTTCACATCCTTAGTGAAACGATTAACGCCGATCACAACGCGGGCCAGATTACTCCAACTCTTACTTTGGCAGTGCGCGAGACGGAGGTCGACACGGTTTGGGAACGCTTGATCGCGAGAGCCGATGGTGGTGATGTCAATTTCACCCCTTAGCTAACAGCAGGCGTTCGATAACCTTCGTTGACTTAGAAAGTCATCAAGTTACAGGCCGGAGCGGACTGAGTTCGTTCCGGCCTTTTTGCTGCACACACCGAGTTGCGTTACGCGATGATTTCACGTTTGCGATTCAAATAATCCCAAACGACATAGCGGTCGAGGTCGTTGCCGGCGGTGAAGAAAACGCGGCCTTTGGTCGACTCGGCCAGTCGATACGCGAAACGGATGTCCTCTTCGGACTGCGACCAACTGGGAACCAGGAACATGTTGATCGTAATTCCTTCGCGGTGGCAAAGCAGTCCTTCGCGCATCGTGGCCGCTTCGGTTCGCGGATCGGGCGGATAGAGCATGTAAAGCCATTCGCCTTCGAAGTGCGCGGTCGGCAGCCCGTCGGTGATCAAGATGATTTGGCGATTGGGAGTGTCTTGGGCACCGAGGAACTGCCGCGCCAGTTGCAGCGAATGCTGAATATTGGTGAAGTGCGGAGGCAGTTGATACTCGCTGACGTTCTCGCTGCTCATGTCCGCTTTGAGGTACACGAATGGATCGTGGATGGTAACGGGCTTCGGGAGCAAATCAATGATCTGTCCGCTGCGGCACGGCTTGGAAAATGTAAACATCTCGATGAAGTGCAGGTAATCGCCTGGATACTCCGTGCGAATCAACCCGTCCAATGCCAGCCCCATCCGCTTGACGTTGATGTACTGTCCGTCGTAGCGCATCGACCCGCTCATGTCCATGATGACGACGGTGGCCGCCTTCGGTGTATTGCGAGTGCGGTGGACCTCGATGTCTTCCGTCTTCAGACGCAGTGGTGTCGTACTCCCTTGCCGCAGCATCGCGTTGATGAACGTTTGCGGGATGTCGAGATGCGCGATCGAATCGCCGAATTCATAAGGCTTCGTCTGTTGCATCTCGACCGCGCCCTCGCCGACAACCGGTCCTTGATGACGGCCGCTGCGAGAAGCTTGCAGACTGCTGAAGATCTTTCCGAGCAATCGCCCTTGGAAAAGCCGATAGGCTTGCGGGGTCAGTCGAAACAGTTTGCCGTCGTGCTCCAAGCCCTGGCGCTCGGCCAGTTCGCGGATATAGTCCTCGACCATCTGCTGAAGCTCTTGCAGCCGCCCGATGTCACCAGGCTCAGCAAACTCAGCTAACGCCGCCATATCGATCACGGCGATCTGAGCATTCTCGCGGGCATCTTCGAGTTGCTTGAGCAACTCGTCGATCTGTTCGAGTTCGGCCTTGATCGCGAGCGCTTCCGGGACGGTCATCGAAGTCCGGCCCGTGAAGGCATACTTGGCCGCGAGTTCATCGACTTGATACTTGTTCCCGAGCAATTCCAACAGTTGGACCAAGCCGCGCGCGAACGGATGCCGATCGTTGCCGGTGGCGTACCACAGCCGCTCGAGTTCATAAATCTGTTCGCTCTCGAAGGCGAGTTCAAAACGCGGCTGGAGCTTACCAGGAGGAGCGAGTTGTTTGCCCGCTTGGCGATACTCTTTCCGTACACTTTCCTGAACCGACTCCGTCTCGTACTTCTCCAAGATTTTCCGCTTACGTTCCAGCAGCATCGCGATGAGCGCGTCGATGCTGGGACCGAGACCGGCAATCTGCGTCGGATCAATGCGGATCGCGCGAGCCAGTTCTTCGTCGGTCAAGCGTCGCATGTTCCCGTACATGAGTGCATGCTCGAACGCCGGCGACACGGCATCCGGCGGCGGTTGCGTCGGGCTGGGAAAGTGCTTGGGATCGTACTTCTGGTACGTGTGGATGATGCCGCCGAGCGATTTGGAACCTGACATCGATTCGTCCTATTGAGCACGGTGGTTGGGGATGAAGGCTCGCTGCTCGGTGATCTCGATGGCTTTCAGGAGTCCGCGAGCTTTGTTCAGCGTCTCCTGATATTCTAGTTCGGGCACGCTGTCCGCGACGATTCCGGCACCGGCCTGCACATACGCCTTGCCGTCTTTGATGACCATCGTCCGCAACGCGATGCAAGTATCCATATTGCCGCCGTAGTCGAAGTAGCCGACCGCGCCGGCGTACGGCCCGCGGCGGTGCGGTTCGAGTTCGTCGATGATTTCCATGGCGCGGACCTTGGGAGCGCCGGAGACCGTGCCGGCCGGAAGCGACGCTTTGAGGGCGTCGAACGCGTCTTTGCCATCAGCCAATTTACCAGTGACATTCGATGTGATGTGCATCACGTGGCTGTAGCGTTCGATGACCATCACATCCGAGAGTTCGACGCTGCCGTATTTCGCGACGCGGCCAACGTCGTTGCGTCCCAGGTCGACGAGCATGACGTGCTCGGCTCGTTCCTTGGGATCGGCGAGCAACTCTTCGGCCAGCCGTTTGTCTTCTTCTTCGTCATGACCGCGTGTCCGCGTGCCCGCCAGCGGCCGAACCGTGACCGTGCCATCCATCACGCGGCACATGATCTCGGGCGAACTGCCGACGAGTGTCACTTCGGGCGAACGCACAAAGAACATGAACGGACTGGGATTCACGACTCGCAGCGTCCGATAGATCTCAAACGGGTCGGAGTGGATGTCGATCTCCAGCCGCTGGCTGATTACCACTTGGAAAATGTCGCCCGCTCGGATGTATTCGACGCACTTTCGTACGGCGTCCTCAAAGTCGGCCTGCTTGAAATTCGATCGATACGGAATCGTGGGGACGCCGCGGGTATCGATGTCGGCGGTCGGCAGCGGGTCGGCAGGCGTTGAAAGCTGAGTCACCAATTCGTCGACGCGGCGTTTCGCGTCCTCGAACGCCGGCTCGGCGTTGCCGCCGTCCTCGTCAAGGTGGGCCATCGCGATCGCAAACATCGTCTTGCTGACGTTGTCAAAGACGGCCATGCGATCGTAGAAACCAAAGCACAGATCCGGCAGCCCGCGATCATCCTGCGGTGCGTTAGGCAGATGTTCGGTGTAGCGAACCACGTCGTAACTTGCATAGCCAACCGCACCGCCCGCGAACGGCGGCAGCTCTGGAACGTGGGCAGCCTTGAACTCGGCGAGCCGCTTGCGGATCTCTTCGAGCGGGTCGGTTGCCTCGTATTGCTCGCGATCTTCTCCCGAAACGACGGTGACCACGTTTCGGGTCGCGCTCAACTCCAAGAACGGATCGGCCGCCAGAAAGCTGTATCGCCCGACCTTTTCGCCGCCGATAACGCTCTCAAACAGACATGCACTCCGGCCGCGATCGATGCGATGAAACGCAGTCACCGGAGTCAAGGCATCGCTGAACAGGCACCGCCAGACAGGAACCAATCGATGTTCTCGACCGAGCTTCCGAAAGGTATCAAAGTCTGGAAAGTGGCTCATCCTCGGGTCTCGGTGCGAGCAGGGAAAGTCGTTGTGCGAGCGGAACATCTGCAACTCGTTCCCAGGCTCCCGCCTGGGAACGCACTGCACGCGAGGCTCTGCCTCGCTTGACCGCCAAGCTTATCAACGCTTCCGCAGAGCCACAACGTGTTGACTTACCTTGACACCCCACTCGGCACGGCTAGAATCCTTACACTAACGTAAGTCGTGATATATTGAGACTTTGGAACTGCTCCGCCAAACTTCGTCCGCGGGTATCCGTGGCGAGACAGGATTGACGATGAAGTGCCAGCGCTGCGAAAAGCCGGCCACGTTCCACATCACCGAGTTGACGGGCGATGCTCCGCAAGAGATTCACCTTTGTGAAGATCACGCGCGACGCTACCTGCAACAGGCCGACGACGAGGACGCGCCCTCGCCGACGCTGGCCGGCATGTTGGCTCAACAGTTGAAGCTCGGACAGACCGCTCAGGAATTGGCGCGGTTGGACAAGCGAGCCTGTCCGGTCTGCGGCATTACGTTTTACGAATTTCGTCAACAAGGCCGGCTCGGATGTCCTCACGATTACGTCAGCTTCGAGGCTGAGTTGGAGCCGCTGATCAACAACATTCACGGGGCTCGCGAGCACGCCGGCAAACGCCCCAAACGTGCCGCGAACAGTACCGATCGGCGCACCGATTTGATCCGGCTACGCCGTGAGTTGACGGAAGCCATCGAAGGTGAAAAGTACGAGCGAGCATCCGAGTTGCGCGACGAGATCCGGAAGTTCGAGCAAGATGACAAATGATTGATTCGGCAACCGCTCCTGAGACAGATCCCTTTCACAACATCGGACATTGACGTGAAACTGGAACAACTAGCAAGTCGATGTGGTGAATGGCTGCGGGGCTCCGGTCCGGAGTCGGACATTGTGATCAGCAGCCGCATTCGGCTGGCGCGAAATCTGGCGGACTTCCCGTTCGTCCGCCGCTGTAACGACGCGGATCGCGCGGCCGTCGTGGCGACGCTCAAGCAGTCGTTGGAAAACGTCGACTTCTTCCATGACGTCGCGTACGTCGATGTCAGTTCATTGCCGCCGGTGGATCGGCAATTCCTTGTCGAACGACAGCTGATCAGTCGCGAACTCTCGGAAGGCGAGGGGCCCCGCGGAGTCGCTATCGACCCCCATGAGAAATTCAGTCTGATGCTGAACGAAGAAGATCATTTGCGGATTCAGGTCATGAACAGCGGACTCGATCTGCAGTCGGCTTGGGAGCAGATTAACAAGATCGACGACCTGATCGAAGAGCGAATTACTTACGCTTTCCATGAGCGGCTGGGATATCTGACGGCTTGTCCTACGAACGTCGGCACGGGGATGCGAGTGAGTGTGATGTTGCACTTGCCGGCGCTGGTCATCACGCGGCAGATCGAAAAGGTGTTCCGCAGCCTGCAGAAGATCAGCCTGGCGGTCCGCGGCTTGTACGGCGAAGGTTCGCAGGCGATGGGCGACTTCTATCAAATCAGCAATCAGATCACGCTCGGCCGCAGCGAAGCGGAACTGATCGAGCAAGTCTCGGAGGTCGTTCCCGTCATGATCGATTACGAACGCCGGGCGCGCGAGTTCTTGGTCAAGGAGAGTCAAAAGGATCTTCACGATCGTGTCAGCCGTGCTTTTGGTATCCTCTGCACGGCGCAGACGATCAGCAGCGAAGAGACGATGATGCTGCTCTCCAGCGTGCGGATGGGGGTGAACCTCGGGCTGATCGCCGACGTCGAGATGCCGACGATCAATCAGCTGTTCATTCACACGCAGCCAGCTCATCTGCAAAAGCTCCGTGGCGTCGAGTTGGACACGGCGGACCGCAATTCCGAGCGAGCCAGCTATCTCCAGCGCCACCTCCGCAAGTCCGACGGCGGCAACGCCGAGAAGAACTGATGATGCGTCTGCGAAAGCGCCTTCGCAATTTGTGCGATCTGTTTGGTCCTTGGCATTCGCCGTTTGGAGTATTACGGCGCAGCCGTGCAGTCGTCATGACTGAGAGGTGATCATGTTGTTGCTTGGAGATGGTCAAGCTTCCCGGTATTCTTGAATTGTGACATGTGTACTCGGACAGCGAGGAATTGATTCATGGAACGCATCTCGGTTTCCGAAGCCGGCCTTCACTTTAGCGAATTGATCAACCGCGTCTCTCGCGAGGGTGTGACCGTCGAATTGGAAAGGGACAATCTTGTCGTCGCAAGGCTCTCTCCTGCTGGCAGGCGAGTCAATGTCGCTGACCTCAATCGCGTCTTTGCCAGCTTGCCTTCCCTGGGCGATGACGCGGAGTCCTTTGCCGAGGATCTCGACCAGATTCGGCGCGACGTTCCGTTGGAAACTGATCCATGGGCTTGATCATCGATACCAACGTCTTCGTTCTCTGGGAGCGGAGCGGGCAGAATATTGACTTTTCAGCGTGGGAAGATCGCGGTGAGGCGGCGATCAGTGTGATTACAGCTTCGGAACTCTTGGTGGGTGTTCAGCGTGCCGACACCGAAGCACGACGGCAACGTCGGTCGGCCTTTGTCGAGTCGATCCTGACGCAGATTCCGATATTAGATTTCGCCATCGAAGTGGCACGTGTTCACGCCGAGTTGTTCGCCACACTGGCCAGGCAAGGCAAGATGATCGGCGCCCATGATTTGATCATTGCAGCGACGGCACGGCATCGCGACTGTTCGGTGTTGACGACAAACATTGCCGAATTTGCACACGTGCAGGATTTGGACGTGATTCAACTGCCGAACTAGCTCAAACCGTTATCACCCGTTCTCAAGAGACATAATCTATGCTCCGCGTCCAATCCTTGATCGTCCTTGCCGCTAGCTTGCTGTTCCAATTTGATTCGCTGGCAGGCGAGCGACTTGATCACTCACAAGCGACACCGGAAGCGAACAGCGACGTCCTGTGGTACGACGTCGAGTTACTCGGCATCGAAGGGCAAGGCTGGAAGGAAACGAACGCGAAGTTCGATCGCTTACCGGCCAAGGCGGAAGGGGTCGTGCGGAGGCCGGTGTGGAGTTTGAGCCATCACTCGGCGGGAATGGCAGTGCGGTTTAAGACGGATGCGACGACGATTCAAGCTCGCTGGTCGCTGACCTCCAGCAGTTTGGCTATGCCGCACATGCCGGCAACCGGAGTGAGCGGCTTGGATCTGTATGTGAAGACCGAGGCGGGGAGATGGCGTTGGTTGGCGAACGGACGACCGACGACGTTCCCCGAGAATCAAGCTACGCTCGCGCAAGGCATTCCGGCTGGCCACCGCGAGTACATGCTCTACTTGCCGCTCTACAACGGTGTCACGTCCGTGGAGATCGGCGTCGCGAAGGCGAGTTACCTCGAGCGACTGCCGCGTCCCGCCGACGTGAAGCCGATCGTCTTTTATGGCACTTCGATCACCCAGGGCGGCTGTGCTTCGCGTCCTGGCATGGTTCACACGGCGATCCTGGGCCGTCGTTTGGATCGGCCGGTGATCAACCTTGGCTTCTCGGGCAACGGCAAGATGGAGCAAGAGGTCGCCGACTTGTTGGCCGAGTTGGACGTCGGCGTCTACGTTATCGATTGCCTGCCGAACATGAACGACGACGAAGTCGCCGCCCGTACCGAACCACTTGTCCATACGCTCCGCCAGGCTCATCCGACGACCCCGATCCTGCTGGTCGAGGACCGCAGCTACAGCGACTCGTTCTTGATCGACAGCAAGCGGCAACGGAACGAATCCAGCCGCCAGGTGTTTCGGGCGGCGTACGAACGATTGGTCGCCGACGGCGTCACGCGACTGGCCTATCTCGAAGGCGAGCATCTGCTGGGCGACGACGGCGAAGCGACCGTCGACAGTTCGCATCCAACGGACTTGGGATTCCTGCGGATGGCGGATGCGTTTGAGCCATTGCTGAAGCAGTTATTGGCGGCGGATGCCAAGTCACAATGACCGCGTTTTGCTGCACGCGGATGGTGTTAACGCTTTTTGTACGACGGCCTTCCAAGGGGCTTTTAATATCTTTGGAGATGGACCGCCGGGATCTAAAGGCGTCAGGAGCATATAAGATATGCTCCTGACGCCTTTAGACCTTCCTACGTCAAGCGAAACGCACTACGAGCCAACTTGGTAGAGCGGGCTGAGCAATGGCGTTGGTCGAGTCTATGCCCTGGCCGGCGCGAAAGTAACGGCGAGATTCTTGCCGCATGGCCCTTGCCCCGACCGGCGAACTGGATGGACTTGGTCAACGCGCCGCAGACGGAG
>JAQBZB010000146.1 GCA_027622275.1 Planctomycetota bacterium
GTCCGGCCGAACTCGCCCCAAGCCAACACGGTCACGTCTTTGTCCATCCCGCGCTCATGCAAGTCCTCGACCAAAGCGGTCAGCGCCTTCTCGAACACTGGGAATTCCGACTCAGCCGTTTTGAAGTTATCGCCGTGCCAATCCCAGAAGCCGTAATTGATCGTCACGACACGAGCACCTGCCTCAACCAAGCGACGTGCCACTAGAAAATTCTGCGGCGTGCGAGGCGCGCCGTCGCCTTTGGGCTTGGTCAGATCATCTTCGCCGTACCGCTCGCGAATCGCCGGCTCTTCCTTGCTGATGTCCAACGCATTGAACATGTCGGACGAGGTCAGAATTCCCATCGCCCGTTCCGTAAAGACGTCGATACCGTCCATCTTGCCGCTGCGATCCCACTCGCGGCGGAAGCGGTCAAACGACGTCAGCAAACTGCGGCGATCACCGAGTTGATCATTCGTAATGCCTTGCAGCACCATGTCATCGCGACTGGGACCGGTTGGACGAAACGACGAATGACCGAGCCCGAGAAATCCCGCCGTCGGTTCGTTGTACGGGCGATGTTGGGTCGTGTAGCAAAGGCTCACAAACGGCGGGATGCCGGCGTGGACCGGGCCTTGATAGTGCGAGACGGCGGAACCGATGTGCGGCCATCCGCCGGCGGGCTCGCCCTGTTCGTGATGCCCCGTCATACATTGATACGAGTAGTGCGAATCGCGTGCGCCGACCAGCGATCGGATCGGCACGACCTTGTCCATGATCGCGGCCAGTTGCGGCAGCTTCTCCGAAATCTGGATGCCGGGGACGTTCGTGTCGATCGGCTTGAACGGACCACGGATCTCGTCGGGTGCATCTACCTTGATTTCATACATGTCTTGATGCGGCGGCCCTCCGCACATGTAGATCATGATTAAAGCTTTATGCGAACGATCGACGCCGGCTGCGGCTTCGAGTTGCAAGAGTCGCGGCAGCATCAAACCGCCGAGCGCCGTGCCCCCGATCCGCAACACGTCGCGACGAGTGAGCCCGTTACAGAGACGTTGTCGACGATCGGACTTCCCGAAAATGTTCAACATGGCGTGTCAAACCAACTCCGAAAGCGGCCGCACGCCTTCGTCCACCAGGTACTGCGGACGGCCACGGAGATCGAACTCGCGAACGGCTCGCAGATTCAATCCAAGATTGTGGTAGAGCGTGGCAAAGACTTCTTGGAAAGTCACCGGTCGTTCCGTGGCATATTCGCCGAGTCGATTCGTTGCGCCGATCACCTGTCCCGCACGGATGCCACCGCCAGCGAGGATCGCGCAAGAGACACGCGGCCAATGGTCGCGGCCGGCGCTGCCGTTGATCTTTGGCGTGCGTCCGAATTCGCCCCAACAGACGACGGAAACGTCGCGTAACATGCCTCGATTGTCGAGATCTTCGACCAACGCCGAGAGGGCTTGATCCAACATCGGCATGTCTTGTCGTCCACGATTGAAATTGCCACCGTGCCAGTCCCAACGGCTGAAGTTCAGCGAGACGACTCGCGCGCCAGCTTCGACTAAGCGGCGTGCCACCAGGAAGTTCTCGGTCACCTTCGGCGCGCCGTCAGCTGTAAACGCAGGATTGCCCTTTCCATAGCGTTCGACGAGCTTTGGGTCTTCCTTGGTGTAATCGAGCGCTTCGGCCAGCGCGGACGACGTGAGAATGCCCATCGCCTGCTGGGTGAAGGCATCGAGCCCTTCCATCGCTCCGCTCGCATCCACCTCGCGACGCAGACCGTCGATGGAGTTAAGCAATGACTGTCGATCACCAAGCCGGTCGAGTGTGATGTCCTTCAACGTCATGTTGTCGCGCGATTCGACACGGCGGTTGTCGCTCTTGCCACCAACGAGCCGGAACGGAGCATGCTTGACGCCGAGGAACCCGCCATCGCCAGGATCGCCCCAGGGCTGATGATCGGTCTTGTACATCATGCTGAGATGCGGCGGGATCGTTGGACTGACCGGCCCTTCCAGGTGCGATACCCACGCTCCCATCGAAGGCCAGCCGCCGGCGGGCGCGTTGTTTTCGCCTTGCCCGGTCATGGCTTCATGGGCGTAGTGCGAACCACGAGCACCGACCATCGAGCGAATCGGAACGAACTTGTCCATCATGCCGGCGATCATCGGGAACTGTTCGCTGATTTCGATGTCCGAGACTTTCGTGTTGATCGCTTGAAACTCGCCGCGGATCTCCGTTGGAGCGTCAAGCTTAATGTCCCACATGTCTTGATGAGGCGGGCCGCCGGGCAGGAAGATGTTGATAATCGCCTTGTGCGATCGCTTGATGCCAGCTTGCGATTCCGCTGCCAAGAGTTGTGGCAACGAGATGCCGCCCATCACCAAGCCGCCGATTTTGAGGAAGTCGCGGCGGTGTACTCCGTCACAAAACCCACTGCTTCTTTGGCGGCGTCCGTAAATCGTGAGCATAATGGAAGTTCCTGTTTAGCGCAAAAGAACGAAAATCGTCTTGCTTGGACTGTCTAGATCTTATCAAAGTTCATTGATCCGTTCAATGAGATTTATCGACGCGAAGGGGCCTCAATCGTTGCTTCAGACTTGGTTTCGGGCACAGATTTAGCCGAAACGTCCAGGTCGACTTGTGGCATCAAAATGCTCGGAAGGCTGTTTGGCTTGAGTTCGCTCGCTGCTTATGATGGAATCGTGTTGTAATGGGTCGTGAGAGTATTTCCAACGGATTAACGCGGATGAATAAACAGCAGGCAGAAAATCGGGACAACGCGGGTGACTTCAGCAAGATTGCGGACGAGCAGGATCCCGGTTTGCTGGCGGAGTTTTGGGACTTCCTGATCCACAACAAGAAGTGGTGGCTCACGCCGATCATTCTCGTGCTGTTGTTGATGGGCCTGCTCGTCATGCTCGGCCAGACGGCGGCCGCTCCGTTTATCTATACATTGTGGTAAAAATTTGCATCCGTTCAGGTTCTAACCATGTACTGGGTTGTGGCTTCTGTCGATCTGCGAGTTGACATCCGTGTGTCGACAACTGTACGATCGACGTAGTGGAATCTGCGCTCGAAATGCAACTTGCCTGATCCAATCAAACGAGGAATGTCACATGTCCCAACGGAACTCATCCAAGATCGGGATGCTGACGCTTGCGATTTATGCCTTCTCTCAAGGCTTCGCCTTTGGATATACGCCAGAGAGCGAGGTGGTTCAGGTGATGGTTGGCAAAGGTCGCGCGTACCTCGAAGCCAATTTTGGGAAAGACAGTCACGATGCTTCCCTTGGTGGCGTGTGTATTTGTGCGCTCGCCTGCTACTCGCATACGGGAAATGCACAACACGCTCTCGTGCAAAAAGCTGTTGCCCAGATTCGCGCCGAGGGACAGAAGGGATTCGCGAGGGATGCCCACGCGAACTATAGCCTCGGAATTGCGCTGATCTTTCTTGGGACAGTCGATCCCGATCTCTATCGGCAGGAAGTTCAAACGCTGCTTTCAGCGATTTACGAACGGCAGGAATCAAACGGTGCTTGGACCTATCCGAACGATCCACTGGGTGATACATCCCAGACGCAATACGCATGCCTCGGAATGTGGATGGCTGATCGCCAAGGGATTAGCATCGATCAGCGAGTACTCGAACGCTGCTGCAACTGGCTTCTTCGGACGCAAGCGCCGGATGGGGCATTTGGGTATAAGCCCAACGATCCAGGGACGTTTGACAAACGCCTGGCGCAAACTCGCACGACTCCGTCCATGGGAACGGCAGGGGTTGGCAGTCTTTATGTGTGTGGCGAGTTGTTGGGCTTCATCGATGATCCGGCCATTGCGAAAAGGCGTTTAACCTTACCGCCAGCCATTAGACCGGTCGTTGCGAAGACGGAGATCGCCGAGGCGGTTGATCATGGCCGCTGGGATAATGCGATTCGGGATGGCAACGGCTGGATTGGCCGCAATGCGGGGGTCGAGAATAGTGGCGGCCAACAGCAGTACTACTACATGTATGCTGTTGAACGGTACTGGGCCTTTCGTGAACTTTCGATTGCCACACCTCAAGCCGAACCACCTTGGTACAACGCGGGAGTCGAGTACTGCCGCACTAAGCAAGCCACGGACGGAACTTGGACAAGCGAAAATGGAAAGTCCGTCGATACCGCGTTCGCCATGCTGTTCTTGTTGCGAAGCTCGAAGAAAGTCGTTACTCAAATTCAAATGGAGCAGGGGCGGTTGAGAGGTGGCAAGGGGCTAAGTGCTGACATGTCGACGGCCCAGCTCGATGCCAAGGGTCAGGTCGTCACGTCAGATGGCACCAAGGCGGTCGCCGACATCCTCGCGATGCTTGACGATCCCAAAGCACCGCAAGCCGAGTTCGTTTCTGACGTACCCGAAAAGCTTGTTTTGAGTTCGGATTCTAAAGAACGCGCGTTGCAGCTCAGTCGCCTGAGACGAATGATCATCAACGGTGCGTTTCAGGCCAGACTGACCGCTGCAAAGACGCTGGGCACGATCCGAGATCTTGATAGCGCGCCGGCCTTGATTTTCGCATTGAGCGATCCGGACTGGCGAATTGCCAAGGCAGCCCGCGATTCGCTGCGTTTCATGAGCCGGAAGCCCGAGGGGTTTGGCTTCGTTATCGAAGGCGGAACCCGGCCCGAGCAGCCCGCTTGGAAGGAAGCACAAAAGAATTGGACGAATTGGCTTCTTTCAGTACGACCTGATGCTGAACTCATTGAGTAGTTGAGTTCAGTAACTCTGTGCTTCGAGCCATGACTGAAACACCAGGACGTCCCACAGGTAGTAATGCCAGTCTTGCGCACCCGATAAATGCTCCGACCATTTCTCGCGAACAGGCGCTGGAGCGAACACGCCTTCAGTACGAAGTCGCTCTTCCGATAACAGATCTTCGGCCCAGTCTCGCAGCGGACCACGTAGCCACTCGTCAATCGGGACACCAAAACCAACTTTGGGCCTGTCGATAAGCTCGCGTGGCACGTGTCGGTCCAGAATCTGTCGCAGCGGCCATTTCGTCTGGCCGTTGCGGACTTTCAGCGTCGATGGAAGACGCCAGGCTAACTCGACGAAGCGATAATCGAGCAACGGGACGCGCGCTTCGAGACCGACGGCCATGCTCGCGCGATCGACCTTGACGAGAATGTCGTCGGGCAGATAAGTCACCGAGTCGACATACATCATGCTTTCGAGCAGGTTCTTGCGATTGGGCCACGTGTGAGGTTCGTAGAACACCGTCGATGGGAGTCGGCCGGCGATCACGACCGCCTCCGGCTGTTTCCAATGCGTGTGCAGGTTCGCGTACATTTCGCCGCCGCTGCGAGGTGCCAATAGCCGCGCGAGTGTTCTCGCCTTGCGACCGTACACTCCGAAGGCACGATCGGGGATCAAGGCGTCGATCGCACGTGAGCCAACTCGGCGGACAAGTTTCGGGATCCAAGCGAACTGGTTCCAGATGCGCAGAGCAAACGCGTACCGCTCGTAGCCACCAAACAACTCGTCGCCGCCGTCCCCGGAAAGACTGACGGTGACATGTTGGCGCGTCAGTTGCGACAGCAGAAACGTGGGGATCTGTGACGAGTCGGCGAACGGCTCGTCATAGATCGCGGGCAGACGCGGTATCACGTCGCGAGCTTCATCCGACGTGATATACCACTCGGTGTGTTCGGTACCCAGGTGTTCAGCAACCGCGCGTGCGTGATGGGCCTCGTTATAGGCTTCCTCGTGGAAGCCGATCGAATAGGTTTTCACCGCGCGGGAGCTTTCCGCCTGCATCAAGCTCACGACGAGTGATGAATCGATGCCGCCGGATAAGAAAGCCCCAACGGGAACATCCGCTTCCATCCGCAAGCGGATCGAATCGCGCAAGACGCGCTCCAACTCGTCGATGGCGTCCTGTTCGCTCCCTTGGAACGGTACGCGCGTGCCGCGTTCGACCGCCTCGTTCATCGACCAGTAAGTCCGCAACGCGGGCTCGCGACCGAAGTCATCGACCGACAGCGTCAGGATGGTCCCGGCCGGTAGCTTGTGGATTCCCTCATAGATCGAGTAAGGAGCCGGGATGTAACTGTGCTGCAAGAACAAAGCGAGTGCATTTCGATCGATCTTGCCAGCAAATGCCGAATGGGATCGGAGTGCCTTTAACTCGGAACCGAACAAGAACACGTCGCCTTGCACACCGTAATAGAGCGGTTTAATTCCAATCCGGTCGCGAACCAAATGCAACGCGCGCTGCTGTGAATCCCAGACCCCCAACGCAAACATGCCGTTGGCCCGACGCACGGTGTCTTCAATCCCCCAGCACTCAATCGCCTCGACGAGCACCTCGGTATCCGAGTGGCCTCGGAAGTCATGGCCGCGCGATGCTAAGTCGCGTCGAAGTTCTCCGTGGTTGTAGATTTCTCCATTGTAGACGATCTGGTAGCGCCCGCTCGCCGACGTCATTGGCTGGTGCCCGTGGGGAGACAGGTCGATGATCGAGAGCCGCCGATGTCCCAACGCAACGCCGCATCGCGCGTCGACCCACTCGCCGCGATCATCGGGGCCGCGATGTTGCAGCGAGTCCGCCATCTTGCGCACGGTCGCGGTCAACTCCTCGTTGGAGCTTTGACGCTGGGACGCGATGAAGCCGACAATTCCGCACATGCTTATGTTTCTCGCTCATCCGCGGACTTGTTGGCCTTGGCGCTCAAAATCGCTTCCCAACATTGAAAGAACCGCTCGCGGCTGAATCGCTCGGTGACTTCGAGGGCTCGCTGGCCGCACGCCGCACGTTCTTGTGGATTCAAGATCATTCGATCCATCGCCTGTGCCAGCTGCTGCACATCATCGGTCGGAACAAGCAATCCGTCGATCTCGTGGCGGATGATCTCTGACGGGCCGCTCTCGCAATCGAAGCTGATCGCGGGGACTCCGGCAGCCATCGCCTCCAATAACGCGTTTGGAAATCCTTCGTAACGCGAGGACAACACGAACAGCTCCGCCTGGCGAAGCCATGTGTCGGGCGATTCGACCCAGCCGCACAATTCGATGGACTGTGCAAGTCCGAGTGCATGAATTAGATCGGCGAGCGACTCGCGTTGCGAACCGTCCCCCAGGATCTTCAGTTTCCAGTCGCGATGTTTGCCAACGACCTTGCCGAAGCCCTTGATGAGCAGATCAAAGCCCTTTTGCTTCTCCAATCGCCCGCTCGCGACAATCCACGGTTTGCGCGGGAGGTGTTCCGCCGGAGCGTTCGCAGGTTCTGGAGCCGCATTTGCAATCACCCGGACCTTAGATTCTGGAACAAAACGACGGAAGTAGTTGCGAACGCCTTCCGTTTGCACGACAAGCGTATCGCACCAAGGGTACGTCCAACGCCGCAAGAACGACCAACTCCGCCCGATAGGGTGCCTGCGTGGATCGACGCGTTCACTGATGACAACCCGCTGGCGCAGCCCCGCGCAGGCAAGCAGCGTCAGAACATTCATCTTGTCCGTAAAGCTGATCACCGCGTCTCCATTCGCGTCGCGGATGGCCCGTCGCAATCGATAGAGGCGTCTGAAGTTGTTGATGACAGCCAAGAGCAGGTTCGACGACTCTTGCATCCCGGCGAGACAAACCCTATTTACCGATGCGGAAAGTTCATAAACGTCGTCTTCCGACGAAGCGAGCGTCATGAGCGTAACCTCGTCTCCTGCCTGTGCCCAATGGTTCGCCATCGCTGCCAATGTTCGCTCGGCACCGCCGCCATTCAGGGAGTGGATCACTAATGTCAGTCGTCTGTGCATCGATGGCGACGGAAAGGCGTTGAGTTAGCTAGACGGGCGAAACGGGCGTTGGATCGGTGACGGGCATGATGGTTGGTTTAGAGCGTTCTTGCCGACATCGCCGCCACACGAATGTCTGATACGGTAACACAAACAGTGCCACCACCGCGAGGTAGCCAGAGGCAGCTCCGATCGGACCAAATTTGCGGCCCAGCACCCAGACAAGGGTTCCGATCGCGGTACTTGAGAACACGCCGGCAAATAGCATCATCTCGCGTTTGTGTGCGCGAACGTAAAAGGCTTGGCAGTGCGGCACATGATAGAGAATGATTGCCAGCGTAAAGATGCCCAGTGAATCAAGCGGCAATATGCGCTCCGCCAATCGCTCGGCCAAGGGGTGATGCAGAACGTGAAGGAGATAGACGGATCCCCAAAGCGATGCCCCTCCTGCAGTGACGATCCCGAGCGACAAAAGAGTCAATCGCCGAAACAACGTGTCGAGTTCGCCGTACTTATGCTCGGCGACGAGCGTTCCCAACTTCGGCGCGCGAGTCTGAACCCAGGCCAGGGATGCTGCTTGGATCGCCATCAGAACCGACCAACTCATTCCCATTTGCCCACCGACGGCCGGCGAGTATTGAAACATCACGAGTGTGAAAATCCAATTCGAGAAGTAACCGAAAACCCCTTGGATCGCCAATCGCCATTGCAGAGGCCATAGATCGGTCTTCCAGGGTATCGTCGCTCCGCTCGGAGGACTCAGGAAACTCTTAAAGAAATGCCCGTATTGCCCTAGCAACAAAGCAACCTCCCAGCCGAGTTTGACAATCGCGATCGCTACACACGTCCAGAGTCCAGCTCCCAGCGGGATGCAAATCCAGACGACAAGATTGCCGGTTAACGCTTGCCAGAGTCGAAACCGATTCACCTCCGCCACTTGGTTGCATCCTTCGAGTAACGCATGGAACGGCAACGCCCACAGCGACAAACTTGTGAGAACTACCAGCACACACCACGGCCACAGCCACTCGGCGGTCGGCAAGGGACTGCCGCGAAAGAAGATGACGCCTGCGACGATGGCAAATGGCACGAACAGAATGCTGACGATCGTATACCACTTTGCGATCAGCCTCCCAAGACTTACAAGCCGCGATTTGGCGACCTCGTCTCCAACGATTTGGCCATCGTCGGCGAGCCGCAGCTTGGCCCATTCGTGACTCGCGCCATTCATGATCACGACATGAAAGCCAAGTTCCAGGAACGACTGAAGGGCGAGCAATCCCGCGAACGCAAAGTAATAGCCTTGGAGGTCGGGCGAGAAGTAACTTGCAATCAGAAGCGCCGTCACGGGACCGACCAGAAACTGCCATCCGCGCAACAACAGCACATAGAAGACGGCGCGGTCAATCTCAAGTAGATGCAGCAGGCGGCGGATCCTTGGAATCATGGGCGTGCCTTACGAGCCGACGGCTGTCGAGTCGCCGGAATCCCAAAGCAAAGAGACCGCTTTGGCCGTGCGTGGCAGTCGATAAAGAAATCGTTTCCAGAATGACGCACCATGCGGACGATCGCTTGCGTGATCACCGCGCCAGTATTCCTTCGCGACCTGCCTGCGATATCGTTTCGACCACTCCCGGACGAAGGATTCCGGAAAGCGATCACGAAATCTCTCGGATCGCATTAAGCGTGCCGCAAGATGAATCATGGCGAGCGTGTTTCGCGGGTCGCTGATCGACTGTTGACTGTAGCTCGCGCGCTGCTTGTGCCACTTCGCAAACGTCACGGGGACGTAGCAGGCACCGTGCTGTAAGGCGACCGCGTGAAACGAGAAGGTATCGCCCCACGAGCCGAGTTCCGCTTGGTACCAACCCACGTCCAGAAATGGTTGGCGACGGAACACCGATGCCCCGACGAGCGAGTGAGAGGGCTTTTCATAAAGCAGGTACTCCCGCAAATAGCGATCTGGTGACGCGTAGACAGGCTCGTTCCAGGCACTCGCCGACGCCTGCCCTTCGAGTTCCCCGGCTTCATTGAAAATCGACATGTCACCGAAAATGAGCCCCGCTTCAGGGAACTGGCGGGCCATCTCCATGGCTCGCTCCAGGAACGTCGAGCCACGCTCGTCGTCGGCTGCTAGTGGGTGAATGTAAGTTCCTTGGGCAAGTTCGAAGAGCCGCTGATAGGTCTTGATGACCCCGAGATTTGAATCGTTGCGGTACAGCTTGATGTAGGGAAACCGAGCGGCATACGATTCGAGAACCTCTACGCTGTTATCGGTCGATGCGTCGTCGACGATCAGAAACTCGCCGGCAGCCAACGTTTGATTCGTAATCGATTCGATCGCGCGAGGAAGAAAACGGGCGTGATTATAGTTGGCCAAAACAACCGACACCGATGGTGAGTTCTCTGACGTCAACGGGATGGTGCCTTGCATGATCAGACGCGAGTAACGATATTCGAACGAGTAAACTCCGGTTAGTTCTCTTCGAGGGAACAGACGATTTCCGTCCCCCCCGCAAGAATCAGGGTCGGCCCTCGGATGCAGTTTAGTTTAACCGACGCTTGCCTTTCTTGCAGACCGCTCGCCGTACTGGACTCTACATCGTTGAAGGTCGAGATTGTTGTAATCTTGCTCAAACTTGCGAAGTCTTGGGAGACTTCGGAAGTTCATTTGCGGCTTGACCGCTCTACGAGCTAACCGTTGAAGCGATCACTCATCTCATCCCTGCACTACGCTGATTGTCGGAACTCATTCAAACTCCAGTCCGCGAATGATGGTTGTAACGAAGTTTCCACTCGCATGAACTGGACAGCATCGTCTGTCGCAACTAGGTCACGGGACGAATGGTTGAGTCATTAGCATCCTTGAAGTGCGTTGCGTGTGGCTGTGCCGTCGAAGCACTTCGCGACTTCGGAGTGCATGTACTGACGAACAACTATCCAATCGAAGCCGGCGAGACGCTTCGCGAGCATCCGCTGGTCTTGGGCCAGTGCAGTGCTTGTCGATGCGTCCAGCTTTGTTACCCCTGTCCACCAGCGAAGCTGATGCCCCCACGTCCAATCCGCTATGACGAACCCGAAGGACATCTTGATAATCTCGTTGATGAACTTGTCTCTTTGCCAGGGATCTCCACGGCCAGCCGGATTTGTGGCCTTAGTTACAAGGAGTCGACGACGCTGGAACGACTTCGCAACCGTGGGTATGGTAACCAAGTCACGCTTTCGCCCGCTGAAGATTTTAAGATCACTGACGCTTGCGCCGGACTAGAAACGCTTCAGGCATCCATGACGCCGGAGCTGGCAGGCCGACTAGTAAAACAGCACGGCATGTTTGATCTCGTCGTTGTGCGTCACATGCTGGAACACGTTCACGACTTACACCACTTCTTCGTGTCCGTTCGGCGATTGCTGAACAAGGACGGATACGTCGTGTTCGAGGTCCCCGATTGTACGACGATGTTGGCTGCGCTGGACTACAGCTTTCTTTGGGAAGAGCATGTTAGTTACTTCACGCCCACCACGCTGACGAGTACACTCTTGCAGCATCGGCTACGACCGGTGCGAGTGTTGAATTATCCTCGTTCGTTAGAGAATTCACTGGTTACTATCGTGCAACACTTGACCGATCCGCTCGAGTCCTCACCCCACAACGCAGACTCGCTGCCTCTTGAGCGACAAGCTGCTGCGAGATTTGCAACCAGCTTTCCAGATGTTCAGGCGCGGTGGAGCTGTACCCTTGAACGCTTGGCACGCAACGGCCCTGTCGCGGTTCTTGGAGCCGGACATCTAGCGGTCACTTTCATTAATCTCTTAGGATTGGAATCGAAGATTGACTTTGTTTGTGATGATGATCCAACGAAGATCGGACGCTATGTACCAGGTACTTCGCTGCGGATTTCGCCGTCCAGCGTTCTCCGGGAAAGCTCCGTTGTCACTTGCCTGATGGCAGTAGCTCCGGAAAGTGAACCGAAAGTGTTGGCACGCCAGCAAGAGTTCTTGGCTGGCGGAGGAAAGTTCGGATCGATATTCGCAGCCAGCGATCTGGCCATTGAGCTCGATGCTGTCACTTAACAACAGAACGAGTTGTACGATGTCGCTTCAAGAGACGAGTCCGGGTGTCTTCTACGGGACGAGCAGGCCCATTACAGTCGGGCCGAGCGAACTCACGTTCTTGCAGCAAGAAGCACGCAACAACGAGAAGCGTCGTGCGAGAATCTGCGCCCATTCGGACGTCAGCGATATTGTCCACGAGATGGTAATTTGCCTGCTGCGCGACGGCTATGTCCAACCGCACGCCCACCGCACGAGCGAATCGCTGCATGTCATCGAAGGCAGTTGCGACCTCGTCCTGTTTGATACGGCAGGCAAGATCACGCAGATCGTGCCACTCGGCTGCTTCGAGAAGGAAACTCGAATCATCCGCATGGAGCCAGAGGTGTTCCACACGTTGGTGATTCGGTCCGAGCACTTCATCTTCCACGAAACGGCTCAAGGACCTTTTCGTAAAGAGCACACAAGGTATGCTGACTGGGCACCTGCCGAGAGCCAGACCGAGCCGCTGCGCAGGTACTTTCGTGCGCTTGACGCGTCAATTTCCGAGCTGCGAAAGAACGACATCGGCTCATGATCACGGCATTCAAGACTCTGTGGTGCAAAGCGGCGTGCCGATCACTGACTAACTCGCGTCGGGTGTCTCATGACTGAACTGCGCCAAGTCTCCTTGGGTTCGAGTAATACACCGATTAGCGCCATCGGCTTCGGCGCGATGCATTTGGCATACCCGTCAGATTGCACGAATGCCGTTGCCGAGCAAGTGTTACACGGGGTCGTTGATCTTGGTGTGACATTGATCGATACCGCCGATCGCTATTGTCGCGACGAAGCAGATGCACATTCGAGCGAGCGCCAAATCGCGTCGGCGTTGCGGTCACACTCCGAGGACACATCGTCAGTTTGTGTGGCGACAAAAGGAGGCATGTTGTTTCCCGACGGCATGTGGGTTCGCTATGGGAAGCCCGAACATATTCGTGCGACGATTCGCGAAAGCTACGTCGCGCTGGGCGGCCAGCAACCGATCGCACTGTGGCAGTACCATCAGCTGGATCTAAACTATCCGCTGGAGGAAACACTTGGCGTCGTTCGCGAGGCGGTGGACGAGGGCTTGATACGTCACGTCGGAGTATCGAACTTTAGCGTCGAGCAGCTTGTACGAGCCCGTCAAATCGTCGACGTTGTGTCGGTACAAAATGAGTACAGCTTGTGGTGGCGCGGCCCTGAACGTGACGGCATATTGGAATACTGCGATCGCGAAGGGCTCTCCTTTGTTGCCTGGCGACCGCTGGGTGGGAAGCATCGTGCCAGTCGAATCGCGCAGCATGAATCCGTGTCGCGCCTCGCGGCAGAAAAGCACGCCTCGCCGTGCCAGCTCGCGTTGGCGTGGCTGATGGCGCAATCCCCTCGCATCGTTCCGCTACCGGGCGCGACGAACGTGGCGCATGTTGCTGACGCCGTCAAGTCCGTGGCGTTGACACTCGACGATCGAGAAACGCGGCTGCTGGCCGATGCGATTGCGGAAGAGCCGCCAAGCCTGCGGCTGGCAACTTCTTAAAGTCGCGTTCTGAGCTTTCAATCTGACGCAAATGGATTGTCATCGCGCGTGATGATTTGCACGATTGGCGAGAAGACGATGAACTTTCCGCCTTCTTCTAAGTAGCGAGTGTGATTGCGGATGATGGGTTTTGCGTGTACCCAGGCCAGGATGAAGACATAGTCCGGCATCCGTTCGTACATCGTCGACGTGGGTAGTACGGGGATATGATGACCGGGGCTGAACGTTCCTTGTTTGTCAGGGCTATCATCAACGATGAACGCCAACGCGTCACCAAGCCCAAAGTGATACATCAACAGTGTGCCGCCGCGAGCCGCGCCAAAGCCCGCGATGGACTTGCCTTGGTTCACGAACTGCGTCAAAGTCTCGCTTACTCGATCGCGAACTTCATCCAACCGCGCGGAGAACGATTTCAGCGTGGCGGGATCGCCGAGTTTACGTTCTTGTTCGAGCGCTAACATGGCCCCGACGGATGCTCGGCATTCACGCGGCCCGCCGAGCGGCTGTGCGGTACAGATCAAGCATCCGCCCTGAATCGTTTCGCGGTGAACGTCGATCAGTTCCAGGTCGTGTAGTTTCAGAAACTGAATCAGTGGCTTGACCGAGTGGTAACAGAGGTGCTCGTGGAAGATCGTGCCCAGCAGCATGTTGTCGATGACGTCCAGCAGATAGGAGACTTCGAAGACAAACACCCCGTCGTCCGCCAGCATGCTCCGCACCGACGCCGCGGCGCCGGACATGTCGTCGATGTGTGCAAAGACATTGTTAGCAGCGACGACCGTTGCCGGACCACGAGTTCGCCGAATCTGCTCGGCGACGTCGTTGTCTAAGAACACCGCGAGCGTTTCGATCTCAGCGGCCTCGGCCAGCGCGGCCAAATCATGCGCGGGCTCGATCCCGAGTACCGAAAACCCGCGGTCCCGGAAGAACTTCAGGAACGTCCCGTCGTTGCTTCCAATCTCCACAACCAAGCCGCCCGGCTGCAATTCATTCTCTTCGGCGACTCGTTCGACATATTCTCCAAAGTGGCGGACCAATCCGGGCGAGTTGCCGCTGGCATAGGAATAGTCATCACAGAACAGCACGGATGGATCGACCACGTCGAGCAATTGCACGTGGCCGCATGCCCGGCACATGTACATGTCCAGTGGAAAACACTCTTGCGCCTCGTCCAGTTGTTCGCGATGAACGAACGCGCCCGCGACGGGCGTCGCCGTGATTGGCACGACCAGTTCAGGCGACTTGCCGGCGCACAAGCGGCACGTGTCGCGGTGCGTTACGTGAATGGACATGATGCTTTTTCTATTCGAAATAGATAAAAGAGTAGTCGCCAGTGTAACCGGTTTGCTCGAAAATCCACTGCCATTCCGCGGGGGTATGGAAAGCGCGGCAGGTGAGCTGCCAGTAGAGTAAGTTAGCCTTCTCGCGCTCGTTGCGATACGCCTCGACGTTCAACCATCAAGCCGACGCGTTCGTTGCGGATATCTTGCAACGACGCACGCCACTAGCGAGCGCCGCCGAGGCGACCCACGACGTGCGGCTAGTCGAAGAGATGTGGTGCCGCGCTCACTCGAATTAACAGTGTCCGCTGGTGATCGCAACCCGCCCCGTGGCATTCATGTTAGGGAATCCACGCCGGATTCAATGCCCGTCCCACCAACGTGCGCGCTGCCAATACCGTGACCTGGGTCCAGGACCACCGTCAAGCCGTTCCCCGAGAACACTTCGCGGCGATCAAGCTCCTCGAAGCGCAGGGTCCGCGATTTCGGACGACCAACTTCCCCCCCCCCCTCTTTTCGTCGCCGCTTTGGCAAGGTCCGATTTCCAAAGAGTTTTGCCGAGGTGCGACTCGCGTCGAACGGGCCGCACTGTGGAACGGAAAGAGCCCCACGAGGGCCTTCGGCGGTGCCTACCAGACCTCGTGGGGCGATTGGTAATTTGGCCGAGCCGCCGAGACGCGACCCGACGCAGGACAGTGATCGGGACTGCACTTCGGCACGCTCGTCCGATCCGTAAACCGCACGACTCTGGCAACTGCCAACGGTTCCTTACCGCGACAGACGCAGTGCTCGCCGCACACACACGCAACACCCGAAAACCGATGTTGTTGTTACGGTTGTCGGGCGTGTTGTAGTTGCGATTGCCGGCGCGGGCTTGACTGGCGTTGTTGTTCCAGGAGCCGCCGCGCAAGACACGGGCTGATGATCACCGACCTCACAAGTCGCCGCCGACTTGCTTGGTGAATATTGTCCGCGAAAGCAACCCCGTTCGCAATCGCCACGTGTCGGCGTGACTCGCGTGCCCCAGCCAACTGCTGATCCGTTGGCGTATTTCTGGCAGCGTTGCGGAGCCGTCGCGATACGCCGTTTGGAGATAGCGCAACCGCCGCCGAAAACCGACGACATTGCGGCGGACGAGCAAACGGTGATCGGGGAAAATGCGGAATCCGAGAAAACGTGTTCCATCCGCCACTCGCGAGATTTCCGACTTGCGCGGATGGAGTACCAAGCGTAGCTGCCGCGCGAGGAATCTGCGGCACTGGCGCCGCGCTTCCGCCAGCCACTTCTTATCGTCGGCCAGGAGCACGAAGTCGTCCATATACCGCACGTACGCCGGCGCGCGCAGCGTTTCCTTGACGAAATGGTCGAGCGGGTTCAGGTAGACGTTGGCGAAAAACTGGCTCGTCTGATTGCCGATCGGTAAGCCGCGCCGGCGCTCGCTGGGCGTGAACAGGTCGTCGCCAGGGAACCAGCGGACGAACGCTTCTTGCGGGTTGGAGTGTTCGATGATCACGCTCGCCAGCCACAGCACATCTTCGTCCTTGACTTTCCGCGCGATCAACTCCGTCAGGATCGCGTGATCGATGGACGGGAAATACTTTTGCACGTCGCATTTCAGAACGTATCGAAAACGCCGTGTGAATTGCTGAAAGCGATTCACAGCAGCGTGAGTTCCTTTGCCTCGGCGACAGGCGTAACTATCGAATATGAACGTCGGTTCGAAGACGGGCTCCAGTACGGCGCACAGCGCGTGATGCACGACACGATCGCGCAACGGCGCTGCGCTAATCAGCCGTCGCTTGGGTTCCCGAATCTCGAAGGTGTGAAACGGACCCGGCGCGTACAGATGATCTCGCAGTTCGTCCTGCAATTGACACAATTCCTTCTCGAGGTCAAAGCGAAACCGCGCGACGTTGGCTTGGCTCCGTTTCCGCCGCACCGCGTTCTCGGCCGCCGAAAGCAGATTGGAAAACGAGACCAGTCGCGGCCAGAGATTGTCATGACGTTTCATGTGCCAGCTCGATTAGTTGCCGGCGCTGATTGCTTGATCCAGCCACCGACCAGCTTGCCAACTTCATTCACTGACCGCGACGCCGAGCCGTAACTGTCGATCGATAGGCATTTCAAATCTTTCGCCAGACGGAATTGGAACCGCAAGAGCTCGAGTTCCAGGTTGGCTTGTTGTAACAGAACCAGCCGTTCGCGGTCGTACTTGGCACGCAGCAGCATTTCGAGCACCTGGTAGAGCCGCTGCTCCAGGCGGTCCCCGAGCGTGAAGCGATGGCTGCGCGGGAACTTGCCAATGTGTTGGCAGCTCCAAACTACCAGATCGTAAGTCTTCTCGATCACTTTCATTTCCGTGGTAATTTTCGCCATGTCAGCCTCTCAAATTTTGTTTTCGCGCGCCGCTACGCGGCGAAGAACAGGGGTAAAGAAGTAAGGGAGAAAAGCAGCAAATCAGGAAGTCCTCGCCGCACACACACGCAACACCCGAATACCGATGAAGTTGCCACGGTCGTCGGGCGTGCTGCAGAGGCGAAGGCCGGCGCGGGCTCGACTGGAGCTGCCGTACCAGGAGCCGCCGCGCAAGACACGGGCCGGGCCGGTCGAGCCGATCGGATCCTCAGCAACTTGCTCTCGGAACGGCTCATAAGCCTTGGCATCATACCGATCCGCGCACCATTCCCAGACGTTGCCATGCAGATCGTACAAGTGCCAGGCATTTGGCGAGTAGTCACCGACCTTGGTGGTGCGACCGACTTTCATCTCGATGTTCGCTTCTGTTGGTGTTAGCTCGGGGCCGAACGCAAAGTCCGTGGTGGCGCCGGCCCGGCACGCATATTCCCATTCCGCTTCGGTGGGCAACCGGTAACGCTCTCCGAGCCAAAGGCAAAACATCGTTGCCATGTACCAGTTGACCCAGACAACCGGCTGATCGTCGTCGTCACTGAACTGGTCTCGCAGCCGATCGTGGCCGGGATCGAACAACTCGTACTGACGATTAGTAACCGGGCAGTGCATCAAATGAAACGGCGTCAGTTTTACGTCGTGTTCCGGGTGCTCGTCGTCTTCGCCGACACCCTCGGGGGAGCCACGCAGGTAGGTGCGGCGGTCATCGGCTAGGTCCGGCGGGCAACGCAAGAAGCTCTTACTCAGACTGACCGCCACGCGCCCGCTCGGGCCGCTGTCGTCGAGTTGTGCGGGGAACTCGGCCAGCAAGCGGTCGGCGATTGCCTTGGCCCGCTCGTCCGACTTCACCGAGCGCGAAAGTATCTCCCACACCGGGTGCAGGCAACGGCTCTCGCGATATTCACGGCGGAACAGGTCTTCCAAGATGCTGACCGCCTTGTCGGTCAATTCGGGGAGTGGATCCCCCGCCGTCCACGCCTGGCGGTAATCACGAGACTGCGTCAGGTCGGCATAGTTCCACGCGATATCGCGATGCACCAGCCAGCGGCACAAGCGATCGACCGCGGCGGGCAGTTGAAGATGCTCTAGTTCGATGGCATCGTAAACCAGGAACGGGTTGCCATAGCGGATCAGGTCGGTCGCCAACGGCTCGAGGCTCTCGGGCTTCTTTCGGGCCGCGAACGCCAACGCGAAACGGAACAGCGAAGACCAGGCCGGGTCGCGGGCATGCTGCTGAATGGCGTTCCGCCGCTCGTCGTCCGGCAACTTGGCCAGCCGGACGCCGGCAAAATACTCGCCGTACGACCGATGCCGCCAAGCAAGTCCCGGCTCGTCGATCACCCACGTCAACGTGGTCACATCGACTTGGACCAGCGCTTTTAACTGGTCGCCGTAGCGGACTTTTATGTCGGCATAGGCTTCTCCTTCGACGCGCCCTTCAGCGACGTTGGTGAGCGCCATGTCCCAAGCGACTAGTTCCAGCAACCGGCGAACTTCGGGGTCGCTCGATAGTTCCCCGCGCGTCTCGCTATCGTCCAACGTGCGCCGTCCCTTGCGGATCAAGTCGGTCAGGGCGCGGTCGTAGATGCTCTCGCGCGTCGTCACGCCAGCCAAGTGCCCGGCCACAGCCAATTGCTTCAGCAACCGCAACAGCAAGGGAACGCCGAGCAACGGCTGCCACTGGTCGGCTTGCACAATCTGCGATTCGCCACGCACGAAGACGGCCTCATAAATTTCATACGGCTCCCGCCGATCGGGTTCTTTCAAGAGTTGCTTCGCCACCTCCGGCCCGAGGAATTTGCGTTGCCGCTCCTCGTCGAATGGATTGACGTGGAACGTCTGCCAGTCGGCGGTGCGGAAGACGTCGGGCTGCGTCTGCTGGGATTCTGGGCGGCCAGTGAGCAGGACCGGACAACGGGCCAGGTCCGCCGTGCTGAAAAACGTCCCCAATCCTTCCAGCTCGCGTGTGGTTTGGTCCAAGGCGTCGAGCAGAAACACGACTCGCCCCTCGGCCACCAAACGCCGGAACCATTGAAATCGTTCCGCCGCGTCGACATCCGGCAGAATCGGCGACAGGACGCGCTGATCGAGATGCCGCAGCACGGTCTCCGTTTCGTTCGTCCAGGCAAACTCGGACAACAGCGGCAACCGCAACTTGCCGCCGGGGAGCGGCCCGGCGCCGAGCCGCAACGGCAAACGTTTGGGTTCGTCGTCGTCCCGCGCGATTTTTTGTTCGGCATGCACCAACAACGTCGATTTTCCCATCCCGCTATCGGCCCGCAACCAAGCCCGCGCGGCCTTGCGGGTTGGTTCGCCGATCGGCCAGTTTCCCGAGAGCAGCGAGGGCGTTTGGTCCTCGTCCAGTTCGACGAGCTGCGACCGCAGCCCTTGGTCCGCCGCTTCCATCAGCCGCTCTTCGCGCGAGATCGACGACAATACAAACGGAAACTTATCTGGATCGCACTGTTCGCGCAGCACGGTCTCAGCCCGCTCGGCCAGCCGCTGCCGGGCCAATTGCGTCAGGTTGTCGAAGCTCGCTTGAGACATTGCGGTTCCGTCGCTAGGCAGGCCGGTACGCAGAGCGGCTGCCAGGTCGGCGGCGGACTGAAAACGGCTGTTGGGATTGAGTTGCAGGCATTTGCCACAAATCTCCGATAGCGGCTCGGCGACGTTTCCGTTGCACTGGCGCGCCGAAATAAATCGGGCCTGACGAATGGCGTCACGGGTCGCAAAGGGGCGAATGCCGGTGAGCGCCTCGTAAAGCGTCGCCCCCAAGCTCCAAATGTCGGACGCAAACGTCAGATCGATGCGCGCCTCTTGTTGCTCTGGCGACATGTACATCCCAGTCCCGAAGCCGTGGTCCCGCTGTTGATTAAGCAGCACGGCCAGTCCGAAATCGGCCACCCACGGCAGGCCCTTGTCGTCGATCAAGATGTTTCCCGGCTTCAGGTCGCGATGGATGATACCGATCGTGTGGATGCGGTGCATGGTCTCGGCGACCTGGGCCATGATGGCGACGATGCGTTCGTTCGACGGCCGCTCCTGGTGGATAAATTCGGCAAGATTCCGGGCACCCGCCACAAGGTCCAGCACGACGAAGACCGACTCGTTTTCCAGCTGGCGTTGAGCCTCTTCGTTCGACATTCCACGATGGATGTGCGGACTCCAGTCCAGCACTCGGACGATTCCGTCAACATCAGCCAGTTGCGTTTGCAGGTTGGCTTCCTGCAAGTTGATGAGCACGGTGTCGAAACTGACGCCCGCGTGTGGCCGCTTGACGGCGACGAAAGTCGCGGTGGATTGGTCCATTTTCTTGGCGAGGCAGACCTCGCCCATGCCACCCGCGCCCAGTTTCCGAGTTAACGAATATGGTCCGATTTCGCCGAACGGTGCCGCCGCGATGTACGCGGCCGCGTTAGTCGGCAGTAGCGGAGGCGCATCCGTGGCATCCACGGCATCCTCAACGATTTTTCGATAGTTAGGGATCAGGTCGATGATCCATTGCCGGTGCGGGCCTTGTTCGATCCGTTCGTAGTATTCGGCCAGCCGCGGCTGTTCGCCGTGTTTTTTTCGTTGGCGGACTTCTTCGATCAGCAGCGCTTTGATCGCCTCGGCCAGCTTGTCGGCGGGCAAGTCCGGCTTGAGCTTGGCGAGGGCGGCTTCGAAGGACGGGGGCGGCCCGGTCCTGCCATCGGCAATATACTGACGCCACTCGCCGGCAAAAGCGGTCGCGGCAAGGTCGATAAGGCGGCTGGCGGTGCTCATGGAGATCGGCGCGTGCGGTTACGGCGGTTAATTCGGTCAACATCCGAATCGTCTTTCAGGTCATCAAATGCCTCACGGATGTTCTGAATCTAATTCCGCACCAGTTTGACCGAGAGATCCATCGATGCCGAGATCTCTTCGTTGTTCCGTTTGTGGACATAGGTGTGTTCGAAGACTTCGCGTAGGTCGTCTGGAAGCGAGTCGATCTTCTCCAGAATGACTTCTCATACAGAGGGTCGAAGTCAGCCATCATTCGATCCAGTGGTGGCAGTCCCGACTGCGAATCGGAAGCGTTTGGATCGATGGGGTGCGAGACACGATATTCGCCGTTCCAAGATTCCAACGCAACCACGCGTTTGCCGCCGCCAAGCTGGCCGTCGTCCGCCCGCTCGAAGTCTGTCGCTGCGTCTAATTCGTCTAGCATCGCCGCGAAATCGCCATCGGAAGGCACCGAGGATTCAGATTCATCCTCGAGCGCAGTATCAGTACCATGTGGGCGGCGTTTTTTCGCCTCCATGCGGCGGACCCGGTCAATGACTTTGCGGACGGCGATCTTGGCCAACAGTGCGTACAGGCCGCCACGGTCTTCGATGTGGACCTTTCCGGCGGCGTGAAGCTTCAAGAAGTTTTCATATGCGACGTTAGCCACGCTGTCAGGGCTGACAAGCGCCTGGTGTCGGTCGGCGATCAGGCCCGCGATTCGCCACTTCAAGTAACGCTCGATTCGAAGCCATAGGTCCGTCCGCCCGCCCTTGGCCAGCGCCGGGTCGCTCAATTGATTGACCAAGTGCAGGATGGAATCAACGCTCGCGAGGTCTGGCTCGCGGTCGTTGGAAGATGACGAAGGGGTCATGGTGAAGAACTTTCCTGCCGACGGATGGAAATGATCCTTCCACGATATCGGCTGCGATGGCAAATGCAACCAAGGAACGGGAGCGTAATGCGGGCTGCGCCCTCAACTCAACGAAGATCACTCAAAATAGATGAATGAGTAGTCGCCCGTGTAATCGGTTTGCTCGAAGATCCACTGCCATTCCGCCGGAGTATGAAAGGCACGGCAGGTAAGTTGCCAGTACAGCAAGTTGGCCTTCTCACGCTCGTTGCGATACGCTTCGACGTTCAACCACTTGGCTCCCCGGCCGACTCGCTGCATGTGACCGAGCGCTGCCCAGAGTTGCTCGACGTACAGGTTGTGCAGCGTGTTGATTGAAATAACGAGATCGAACTCGTCGTCCTCGAACGGCAACTCTTCCGCCCGGCCAACTTGCAGGAACGGGCGAACTTCTTCCTTGGCGTGTTCGATTCCGTAGGCCGAGATGTCGATGCCGCGAACCGTCGCGGCGGGCAACACTTGCGTGAACTCGTACAGAAGAAAAGCCTTGCCGCAGCCGATGTCCAAGATCTTGGCGTCGGGAGTCAAGCGGTAGTGAGCCACGATCTTCTCAGCAATCGGTCGCCACCGGCCGTCATAGCGATAACCGCCATACCCCGTGCTGCGATCGCCATCCCAATACGCTTCGCCCCACGCC
Source organism: Planctomycetota bacterium (assembly GCA_027622275.1). GTDB lineage: Bacteria > Planctomycetota > Planctomycetia > Pirellulales > Pirellulaceae. Next base: position 22,336 of record JAQBZB010000146.1, read on the forward strand.
AGCGCCGCCTCGGCGCAGGCAGCCTTATCATGCTCGACGACGCGCTTCACGTAATCACGCTGTGTCGATTGATGAACTTGTGTGATGAAATCGACTTCTACCATGCGAATGAGTGCGCTCGATTCATATTGATTGGATAGCGTACTGCTAATACGAACCCATCGTCGCACTCTAACCATTCACCGTTCATTCGCATAGACGCGAGGAACTTTCTCTTTCGGGATGTAATGAACGAATCGTCCTTTATCGTTCGGGTGCGCGGCAGTTGCCTGGGCAAGCGCTTCGGCCGCGGTATCCGCAACAAAGAGTTGTTCACTGGCAACACAAATGCACTTCCCTCGGGTTTGCCGGTAAACTTCTGATGCGTGCGACTGCAACCACGCCGAATTCCGATCGAACTGCTTGCGCTGCACTCGCGCTTCGGCCGAACTGCCGGGATCGGTCTCTTCCTCCATGAGAACCTTGTGCATTGGGCTTGTCATCTTGGCAACTCGCAAAGCAGAGAATGTAGCCTACGACACTCAGTCTATTCTGAGCGCGGCTGTTCGGCAATGTTGGCTCCACGCTGGCCTGGACTGTGACACGGATGCCGCGCTGGGGTCGGGAGTGGGGTGTTCAGAATCTGGTGATCCGTGGCGAAATCGGTCCTCTTGAGTCATGCCGAATCTGTTTCTCGGTCCCCCACGGGCTTGTCCCAATGGCACTAAGCTTTGGCGGTCGTTTTTTTCGCATTTCGTTTTGCCGTTTGACGTTTTGGTTT
>JAQBZB010000147.1 GCA_027622275.1 Planctomycetota bacterium
CGAATTGTTTAATCAATATCTAGTTACCGCGCTACCCCAAGTTGCCTAAAGTGCGCGTTGGCCGTGGATACGCAGGCCGATCGCTTGCAACGGTTGATCGAAAATCTGCTTAATCTGGCTCGGATCGAAGCCGGTGTCGAAAAAGTCGACAAGCAGAATCATTCGTTGAACGAGCTGCTTGAAAATGCCTACGGCGTCGTTCAACCTTCGAGCGAACAGAAGGACATCAAGCTGATTGCCGACCTCAGTCCCATGTACCTGGGAGTGTTGGCGGACCGCGATATGCTGATGCAATCGGCGCTCAATTTGCTGTCGAACGCGATAAAGTACACCAAGCCCGGTGGCAAAGTGACTTTGCGAAGCCGCATGGAAGAGAACGCCGCCGTCTTCGAAGTCGAGGATACCGGCGTCGGCTTGACCGACGAGGACTGCGCCAAGGTGTTCGAGAAATTCTATCGCGTGAAGAAGGACCAGAAGATGGCTCCCGGCACGGGGCTTGGGCTGCCCTTGGCAAAACATGTCGTCGAGGACGTTCACGGCGGAAAATTGACCGTCTCGAGCCAGTTGGGAACGGGCAGCATCTTTCGTATCTCACTGCCCACGCACTCGCGAGTCCAGTGTTGAACGAGACCGACTGCCAAGACGAAGACATGGCTTGCCTTTGTGACGAAAGAGGAACAACTGATGACTCGCCGAATTCTCGTGGCCGATGACGAATTGCACATCCGCCGTGCCGCGGAGTTCAAGTTAAAACGAACATTCGAGGTTGTGTGCGCCGAGGATGGTCAGGAAGCTTGGGAGATGATTCAAGCAGATCGCCCCGCCGTCCTGGTCACCGACTTGCAGATGCCTCGCATGACCGGACTCGAGTTGATCGAACATGTTCGCGCCAACGAGACGACCGCGGACTTGCCCGTGATCCTGCTCACCGCCAAGGGATTCGAATTAGCCCATGACGAGGTTTTTGAGACGTTGAAAGTGTTTCAACTCGTGTCCAAGCCGTTCAGTCCCCGCGAACTCTGTAAGTTGGTGCAGATGGCGATCGAAGATTATGAAAGCCGACAAGCTGCCTTGGCGAGACCCCACGTGTAACTGCCATGAAGATGCCTACCGAAGTCTTTGGCGATGTTGTCATCGTGCATGCTCCCGAAGAGTTGGGCGAGGATATTGCGGCGCGATTTCGGAACTTCGTGACGACCCTGGAACAGCGGCGGGTGGTCGTGGATCTCGATGGGACCGAAGCGTTTGACAGTGAAGGGCTGGCGTGTTTGCTCGACGTCCAGGACGATCTTCGCGAGAGCAACGGCGCGTTGAAGATCATTAGCAGCAACAACGTCAACCGGAAGATATTGGAAATCACGCGTTTGAATCAACACCTGGAAGTGTTCGACAGCGTGATCGATGCCGTCAAGAGTTTTGTCTAACCTATCGTCCGCCAACCAACGCACCATGCCTGTACTCGACGCACCAATCCGGCTTGGAAACATACTCGTCGAACGCGGTTATCTGACCGTCGACCAGATTCAGGGCGCGCTCGCGCAGCAACATCAGTCCGGCAACAACAAGCTGCTGGGAGAGATTGTCGTTGACCTCGAGTACTGCTCCGAAGACCAGGTCGTCGAGTGTCTGGCATCCGGTTACGGAGTTCCTTACGCCAAGCTCGAGGCGCGTCTGTGCGATCCGAAAGTCGCGGATCTCCTGCCCCGCGACTATATCGAGCGGCAACTCGTGTTTCCGCTGTTCTGTATTCGCGGCGTTCTCACGGTTGCCGTCAGCGAGCCGTCGAATCTTTTCCTGATCGACGAACTTCATAACCAGGCCAACAAAGAGATTCAAATCGTTGCGGCGTCAACGAAAGACATCCGCCGGATGATCACGAGTCTTCCCGATTCGAAGGTCTTCGTGATCGACGACATCATCGAAGATTCCGATCAGACCGAAGTCACGTTAATCGAAAACGCCATCGAAGACATCGGTGAAGTCGGGGAAGTCGCCGGTCAATCCCCCGTCATTCGTCTCGTGAACTATTTCATCTATACGGCGGTGAAGGAAGGCGCGAGCGACATTCATATCGAGCCGGCGGAACGCTGCCTGCGAATTCGCAACCGCATCGATGGCAAACTTTATAAAGCCCTGGAAGTGCCGCAGCACCTGTTGCCGGCCGTGACGAGCCGCATCAAGATCATGGCGGGCTTGGACATCAGCGAGCGACGCCTTCCGCAGGATGGTCGCGTTCATGTGCTGCTCGACGGGCGCAAGATCGATCTGCGGGTGAGCACGTTCCCCGGCAGTCGTGGCGAGAAGACGGTAATTCGTGTTCTCGATACTCGCAACGTGTCGCTGAACCTGGCGGATCTCGGCTTTACCGAAGAAGTTCTCGCCGGGTTCCAAAGTCACATCCAAGCGCCGAACGGCATCGTACTCGTGACAGGTCCGACCGGCAGCGGCAAGTCGACAACGCTGTACGGTGCGCTCAATCAGATTGCGACGATGGCAAACAACGTTTGTACCGTGGAAGATCCCATCGAATACCATCTGCCGCTGATCAACCAGTTCCAGGTTTCCGAGCGCGTCGGATTGACCTTCTCGAAAGCGCTTCGCACGCTGCTGCGGCAAGATCCCGACGTGATCATGGTCGGTGAAATCCGGGATGACGAGACGGCCCGCACGGCGATTCAAGCGGCGTTGACCGGTCACCTGGTGTTCAGCACGCTGCATACAAACGATGCGGCATCCGCGATCACACGGCTGGTCAACATGGGCGTCGAGCCCTACTTGATCAGTGCGGCGCTGAACATGGTTCTGGCACAACGTCTTGTGCGGCGGATCTGTCCCAAGTGCCGCGAGGAGTTCGACCCGCCGCGCACAATTCGCAAAGCAATCGAGCGTATGGGAATCGACATCGACCGATTCTATAAGGGGCTCGGTTGTCGCCGTTGCCGCAATACGGGCTTCTCGGGACGGATCGGAGTTCACGAAATCCTGTCCGTCGATGACGCGCTCCGCGATGCAATTGTCCGAAGCGCATCGATCACCGAGTTGCGCAAGATTGGCGTCAACAACGGCATGATTGCGTTGAAGGTGGACGGCTTCCGTAAGGTTCGCGAAGGAATCACCACCGTCGAAGAAATCTTTTACGTCGCCGGCGAGTCCGCCGAGTCCATCAATGCCGCGGCTCACGACCCATCAGGAGACGAACGATGAACTTCGACTACACCGCTCGCGACCCGCTTGGCAAGATGCAGGACGGTTCGATCGAAGCCGCGACACGCGACGAAGCAATTCAGTCGCTGCACCGGGATGACTTTCAAGTGACCGACATTTCCGAAGGTGACGATGGCCTGAACCTGTTCCCACGTCGGCTGACGAAGAGCGACATCATCTATACGACGACGCAATTGGCGATCATGGTCGACACCGGGATCAATCTCGCGGCGGCGCTTCAAGGCTTGCTCGAGCAAGAAGAGAATCCCACGCTCCACAAGCTGCTGACGGCATTGAAGAAGGACGTCGAGGCGGGGGAAGCTTTCTCCGCCGCGGTGGCCCGGCACCCGCGTTACTTTGATAAAACATTCGTCGCCTTGATTAAGGCCAGCGAGCAAACGGGAACACTTGGCGAGATGCTCGATCATATCGCCGAGTATATGCGGAAGGATCTGGAAAGCCGCGGAAAGGTGCGTTCGGCGTTGGCCTATCCGGCCGTGATGCTAGTTCTGGCGATCAGTGTCACGACGTTCCTCCTCACTTTCGTGATGCCAAAATTCACGCCGCTGTTCGCTCGCAAGGGCATCAAGCTCCCTTCCACCACGGTCTTCCTGATGCATCTGTCCGAAATGATGACCGAGTACTGGTATGCCTGGCTGGCCGGTGTCGTGATCCTCGTTGTCGGCTTTGTGTTAGGCCGGCGCACCGAGGCGGGACGGATGGTGTTGGATTGGTTGCGTTTGCACATGCCGATTCTCGGCCCGATGTTTCGTAAGGTTTGCATCAGCCGCAGCATTCGGTCGCTGGGAGCCATGGTGCAAAGCGGTGTCTCGGTCCTCGAGGCCCTGCAGCTTTCCGCCGAAGTCTCCGGAAACTACTACTACGAGAAGGCATGGCGGCAGGCGTTGGAGGAAGTCACCAACGGTAGTCGGATTAGCGACGCTCTCGCCGGCAACCAACTCTTCCCGCGAACGCTCATCCAGATGATCGGATCGGGAGAAGATACGGGGCGTCTTGATTATGTTTTGAAGAAGGTCAGCGGCTATTACGACGGCGAAGTCGAAACGGCACTGAAGACGGCCACGAGCATGTTAGAGCCGATGATGATTACGGTGATGGGCGTTGTGGTCGGCGGAATCGGCATGTCCGTGATGTTGCCAATCTTTACGCTGAGCCGCAGCCAATAGCGATTCGCCCCTTCACTTCGACTCGTCGTTTGTCGAGTCGTCGTCGGGTTCAGCAGCGTCAACGACGTTTGCGAGGTCGCGTGTAAACATCAACTTCGTCTTGCCGATACGGATGATGTCACCGCTCTTGACGGGCGTGGCAACCTGAATTGTTTCGCCATTGAGACGAGTGCCGTTTCGGCTGCCAAGATCCCGCAGAAACCATTCCGCGCCTTGCAGATAGAACTCACAGTGAACGCGGCTGCAACGGTCATCCCGCACAGTGATTCCATCGGTGGCGACGCGACCAACGGGAATCGAGGTGCCGGGTTGCAACCGATGCATGTCGCCCCAACGACACCCGTCCCGGACAAGCAAATAGGCTTCGCGATCATCGCGCGACTCGCGCTGAGCAAAAAGCATCTGAAGCATTTCAGGGGTGAACCGGATCTGCCGGTGCCCACCGTCGACGTCAAAGACTGACGAAGCCATCAGATTTGTCCTCACTTGGCCAGTGGATGAGTTTCTTTGTCGAGGCCAAGAATCCATTCCGCATACCGCTTATCGTCACAATTGACCATGATCGATCGGTGTGAGCAATAGCAAGCGATGCAACTTCACTCTGTCGGAGACGATCACGATACGATTGTGCCGACAAATACAATTATGTCGCCTTCGCTCGGCCAATGCCAGCCAATTCGCCACAATTAACGGCACGGACTTGGTGCCTACTTGCTCGGATTGCCCTACCTCTCGGTATCCTATGAACCGGCCACAATTTCGGCGGTCGAACGAATGTGCCCGTCGCCGTGGTTCACTTACCCTTCTTGCGTTGTTTTCGAGCTTGTTTCAAGGCCGCGTCGATGCGGTCTATCGTGCGAGGCGCAGCGGTATGCTTACCGGATTCCAATCGAGAAATGGTTTCTTGTCGCAAGCCCGCCAGGTCGGCCAACTCGGTTTGGCTCAGCCCCAACGATTTGCGTTCGCGGATGATGTCGCGGGCAATGCTGATGCGAGTAAACTCCAACGCGGGCACCAATCCCCGCTGATCGGGTTCGGGCAGCGGTGGCAATGTATCGTCGTGAACTCGCTGGCCAGCCAAGTTGCACAACCGCTCAAACTCGGCTTGTTCCATAACAACCAGCCGCATTCCGGCAATGCTGATGGTTTGTGTGGTGAACATCGTCAGTCCTCATAGAATCCGTCGCGGTGTCCGATCTTCTCAATGATGAGTTCATCGCCCGCCACATAGAATTGAACTCGGTAGTCTCCGGTTCGCATTCGATATCGACCAGCCAGATTACCACGCAGCGGTTTCGCGCCGCTCACTTCCGGCCACCGTTCCAGCCGTTCCAACAACCGCACGATGCGTCCCTTGATCGTCAGGGGAAGTGCAATCAACTCGGCTTGTGCTTCCTTCGCGTATCGGATCAGCATAAGACAACTCTATGATAAGTGGACAATGAAGGTCAAGTCGCAAACGTCCGACTCAGACGGGGAAAACATACCCGGTAGACCCTCTCTCTGCGTTCTGTCCGAGATCGTTTGGCGGTTCGGGCAGTTCCTTCTCAGGGGAGTTTCTGGCGTAATCGCGGGTTGATTCGATGCTCAGTCCGCGTGCGGCCACCAGTCGGGATCTCCACCACTGCTGGCGAGCGGTTTTGCCGCGATGTGAATGTCAACAGCCTTGCCGGCGTAACGTTCCGCGAACCCGTTCGAGTAGAAGACAACAAGCACGTTCTCGCGTTTTCGCCCGTTCGATTGGTAGGATGTGGGTGCGGCATCCCCACGGGGGCTGTTCATCATGGCTGGCCCCCTTTCGTTCCCGAATTGTGACGTAAATGGCCTCCGAGAGTTGCGTTTGATAGACCGCTCGGAAGGTCTATCAAGACAACTGTCGTCTGGCGTCGTCTATGATTTGTTTAACACGTTCGGGGTCGGGAATTCCTGAGACTTGGATTTCGATCCCTGCGTGCCCCGCGCTCGCAATGCCCACATCGCCTACACCGAAGATCCGTTGGAAAAGCGTTTGGGTAATGACAACATTACGGACGTCGCGATGCCATACTTCTGAAGTAAACTTAGAAAGAATTCCACTTCGGAACGTCGTCCGTTCGTTCGATACAATCAGCGTCTTTGCAAGGCAACTCCACCACCATAAGGCGAGAATCGGAATGCCGATGCCGATTAAGCAGAGGCCGCAAGAGATTAAAAACATAATAGGGGAATTGCGGAACATCGACGGATTGACTTGCAACAACACCGTTTCTGGCTGGTGAGCGATTGGGCGTACTGTAGTTGCTGGGTGTTGATGAATCGTCGCTAGACCAAGTGGCGATTGCTGAGGCATTGGGGGCGGTGTTCTCGCGGCGCGTTCGGCTTCGATCCGAGCGGCCTCCGCGGCCTTCGCTTGTTTCTCTGCGGCTTGTGCTTGGCGTTCGGCTTCCTTCGCCAGAAGTCGTTGTTGCTTCAATTCAGCTGCTGCGGCTCGCTTCTCTTCCTTTGCCTTTGCAGCTTCGGCAGCGGCGTGCTCTTTTTCTTGGCGTCTTACCTCCGCACCCTCATCCAGTTTTTTGCGGGCCGCCGGTATCTGCCCAACGCTGACCCCATTGTCCTTTGGTGTGTTTTTCATGCGTGACCAGAGTGTCGAGTTTCAATTTGCCATCGTAGGCAAGTTGAAGGAATCCGGCATCAGAAACCGGGCCTTCGGTCGTTTCGTCGAGTAGGCCCTGCTTTCGATAGTACCAGTCGCTCATGTTTACTCCCTCCACGAACTACGTGTTTCGACGTGCCCCGATTGTGAATTGACGTCACCGTGAAAAGTGATCCCTCAGCACATTCTCGAACCACCATTTGTTGATGCAGCCCTGGGGAGTCACTTGCTGCCCTCGGCTGACAGACAATGCGAAGGTTGCAATTCTAGCGAACCGAAGCCCCACCTCCCAGTTGCGACGCCCCATTACACTGCCGCCCTTCGCAATCCTCACTTCGCCCTTCGTGGCGTCTGCGTCCATTGAAGCGCTGCCGAATGTCGGCTATCCCGACAGCGTTTACCCTTGGCACACGGCGACGAATGCACCGAGTTAGGAATCAGATTTCTTGCCGATTGCCCCCCCCGTGAGTCCCCAGCCGACGTGAGAGTGTAGATTTTTACTTGGAAATCGAAGACTACTTCAAGCCCCTCCTCCGCTACTTTGGGAATCTTGTGTTGGGAAGTGACATGACGGGACTAACTCCGCTTCGGAATTAGAACCCGACTGCGGGTGCGAACACCATCGAAGCTTGGATCGGAAAGTTGCAGGTGCAGCCGGAACTTGCCTCGGGAATCATTAGCAAGCCGCCGGCCGGGATCATGTTGATCCAACAACCAGGACGGCTGACTTGCGTGACTTTGCTGTTCTTTCCCGTGGCCAGGTCACACATCGTCGGGTTGGCTGCCCGGAAGAAAACGGTCGACGCCGAAGCCGACAACGCCCCGCAGCCATGCCCGCCGCGAGCGAACTGCCAATCCTCGTTTCGTTTGCCGGTGTGCAGATTGTAGGCGTACGGCTGTTGGTAGATCGTATCGCCGACGATCGTGGGATGATGATCTTGTTCCCCGTGATCGCCGTTCGACTCCCAACGCTGGTTCTGCGTTGTCGACCAAACATGCCCGCCACCGGCCGCATCGAAGCCATGCAGGTCGTACCAAACGAACTGCTTCACGCCGTCTTGTTTGTTCTTCGTCCCGACCGCCACCAACTTCTCCTGCGAGTAGCACAGGAAGAGTTGATGTTGAATCTCGCTGAAATCGAAAGCTGCTCGCCACAACAACTCTCCGGTTATTAGATCGAGGGCGACGAGGTTGGATTGCCCGTGCAGCAACACCTCGAGCTTCGATCTGCCGCTCGGTTCCTTTAACGTCGCCGGATTCGTGCTTTCGATAAAGTAGATCCGCCCGCCGCCAATCGTCATCGTCGCATTCACGATCGCGCCCGCCGACGGCTCGTATTGCCAGAGCCGTTCGCCGGTATGCCGGTTCATCGAGAATATCGCATCGCTCGTCACAAGCGGTACAAAGTCGAAGTAAGTCTCGTTGATTTGCTCGCGGCTGTGATGGTCGCGCGAAGCGTCTGGTTTCGTCGCGCTGCCAAACAGTTGATCGCCAACGTAGGCCACGTAGCCCCAGTCGCGAGGCTTTCCATCACTCAGTTGCGGAACCGGCAGATTCAATTCGAAGGCTCCCGTCTGCGACGCCAGCCCATAGCAGCGGTCTCCCGCAGCAACATACAAATACTCCTTCGACGCAGCCATGCTGCCGGCGTCACGCATAGCCGCGACGCGGCGCGAGTTGGCGACTTCGACATTCCACAGGACCGTTCCGTTGTATGCATCCACACCATAGACCCGGTCGTTGCCCGGCACGAACATCCGCCCCTCGATATACAACGGCGGCACGGTGCGGTGATGGCGATCGAGCATTTGCTGAGGGCCCGGTTCGCCAAACCACTGCAAGGCAAGATCGCCGCCGACAAGTTGATCTTCGCTGCACGACGTGTTCCCGATTCCGGCGTAGATGTGTGTCCACTGGCCAACATTGACGAGCGGCTTGCGCCGGACGATCAGGCGAATCGGGCCATCCGTCCGTAACTCAACCTCTTCCCTGTCGATTGACGCGGCCCATTCATCAAGTCGAGATGTGTCGCCGTTTTCGGAAGCTCCTAGAAGCACGGCGGTGCCCTGTCCCGGACGCAGCAGGCGATAGACTTCGTCAGCAGTCGTTGCTGGCGGCGACTCTGAATTGCCTTGGCAAACGACCACGTTGAACAACCCGGAAGCATAAGGCAGCCGCTGTTGTGAAACGTGTTGCACCGTCACTTGGCCATAGACTCCTGTCGCATTGACGCGACGTCGAGCGGCCGTCGCCTCGCTCTCGGTCGAGACGGCGCAGAGCATCTTCAACCGAGTTCGACGCGCGAGTTCGACCGCAATCCCGTCGAGTCGATCGCCGATCAACAAACAGTAGCCGAGGTCGCTGTCCGTGTGTTGAACGATAGCTGACGCCTCGGCGGAAACCGGTGCGTCCTCGGTGATCGGATCGCCGTTCCGTAAATCCCACAGCTTCGATTTCGTCGGTGCGTCGGAAGTGAAGCGATAGAGGAATCCTTGATCCGTGCTAACGAGCAGCGAGTTGCCGGCCACTGCCAACGAGTACGCTGCACCCGCGACTTCGGTCGTCCAGACCTTTTGGTCGTGGTCGTCAAACGCGGCAACTTTGCCGTCACCGCCGGCGAAGCGCACGTTGCCGGCTCGAATCAAAGCCAGTGGGAATTCGTCGAGAGGATTGCCTGCCTTCTCGACCTTGATCTTGACGCCCCGCGACGTGGCCGCCAGTCTTGTGATCGGCGCGCGGCCTTGTGCGACCATCATGCTGCCTCCACGCCGCTGTGTGTACCCTTGCGGCGAGAAAGCGAGTTTCCCCTTGGCCAACTCGCTTCCCGTGTGCATGTCCAACAGGTATTGGTAAGTCCCTTGCAGCGGAAACAGTCCAGCGGCGAATCTGGCTTGCCCCGATTCGATCATGATGCCCGTGCGAATCGGCAACAGTGACACGATTCGCCCATTGCCAGCAATCCGCCGGTCACTTTCGCTGACGTGGTAGCGCCACACGAGTTCGCCGTCATGTGCGTTCAAGCAATACACGCATCCATCATCCGCTCCGAAGTAAACGTTGCCATCAGCAATCGTCGGCGCCAAACGTACCGGCCCTTCCGCGAAGAATGACCACAGCGGTTCGCCGGTTGCCAGCGAGACGGCAACGACCTGGTCTTCCGACGACGAGCCGAAGTAGACTCGCGTGCCATCCGACACGACATGGAAGGCGCGATCAAAGGTGACACGAGCCGGGAGTGCATATTGGTCATGCCAAAAGTCCTGGTTCGCGGGAGGAGGCCAAGCCGGCGCGGGAGCCAAGCGTGTACGGTATTCCCAGGACTTGAAGAGCGGCAGCGCGACCTTCTCCGTCGTGACTCCCGAACGCCCGTTGTCGCGCATGTAAGTTGGCCAGGCGGCTACTTCTTCGACAATTGCTTCCGCATTGGGAAAGCGATGCTTGGTTGTCTCAAATTGCTCCTGCACGTCACTTGCCGAAATCGCACGATTATAAATGCCGATTTCCGCAAGCCTCCCCGCCATTGGATAGAGTTCGTCGTCGTCGTGATAGGCGCCGATCTCCAACCATGTCTTCGGAGGGTAGAGAATGTCGCCGGATTGTTCCGCAGAACTGGCAACGAGTTCGCCATCGACAAACAGCCGCATCGTCGAGCCGTCATAGGTGCCGACGACGAAATACCACAGGCCGCGTACAAAGTCCTCTTCGGCGGTCAGATAGGTTAGATGTTGCTTGCCGGCACTCGCGATTGCCAAACAGAACGTCGCATCTCGATAGCCCAGCAACCAGCCGCGTTCGTAATCGCCGTTGTCTTGAATCGCGCCCACGATGGCTCCCCATTCCTGGACTCGGTCGATGGCGACCCAAGCCGCGAAACTGCAGTCGCGCGTCGGCAATCGCACGTCGTTGCCTTCGATCGGCCAGGCGATGTGGTTCGCAAGTCCATCAAGCTGAATCGACCCCGGCCCGCCGATGAGCTTCGCCTCACCCAGGACTTCGCCATCGAACCCGCCAGCGACAGACACGACATGTTGCCCCTGGACATGTTGGTCATCAAAGATCCAACGATGAAGGGCTGGTGAGTCCTCGGGATGCGTTTCTGCGAGGAACACGCCAAACATGAGCGAAATAGAAATCGCAATTCGGACCATCACGAAGGGCTTGCTTTCCGACGTCAGTCGTCACGGAATCAAAGGCGAGCGGCTACGCCACCCTACGAAAGAATGTCCTGAATCACGTGCCCATGCACGTCCGTCAGACGCATGTCGCGCCCGCTGAATCGAAACGTTTGTCGCTCGTGATCGACGCCGCACAGATGCAACATGGTCGCGTGCAGGTCGTGGATCTCAAGTCGATCTTCCACCGCTTTGTATCCGAATTCATCGGTCGCGCCGTAGATCGTCCCGCCCTTTACGCCGCCACCCGCCATCCACAGACTGAATCCGAACGGATTGTGATCGCGGCCATCCGTGCCTTGTGCGAAAGGCGTGCGCCCAAACTCGCCGCTCCACACCACGAGCGTCTCCTTGAGCAAGCCCCGCTGCTTCAGATCTTGCAACAATCCCGCGATTGGTTGATCGACGGCGGCCGCGTTCTTTTCGTGGCCGTCTTTCAGATTGCCGTGTTGGTCCCACCGATCATGTCCGACCGAGGGACAGGTCAATTCGATGAAGCGAACGCCGCGTTCGACAAGTCGCCGCGCGAGCAAGCATTGACGCCCAAACGTCGCCGTCCCGTTCGTCTTGGCGTTCAGTCCGTACATCTCGCGAGTCGCTTCCGTCTCGTTGCTGAGGTCCGCCAAGTTGGGAACCGCGGCTTGCATGCGGTAAGCGAGTTCATAATTCGCAATGGCGGATTCAAGTTGATCGACGTGGCCGATCCGATCGAGAACGCCCGCGTCGAGCTTGTTCAACAGTGCGAGCTTGTTGCGCTGCAGGATGTCGCTCGCTTCCGTGCGGCGGATGTTTGCGACGGGCGGATCGCTGCTGTTGAAGATCGAGCCTTGGTAGCTGGCCGGCAGGAACCCGCTGTTGAAGCAATCGAGTCCGCCCGGCGGGATCAATCCGCCGTTCAACACGATGAAACCGGGCAACTCCTGGCACAGCGAACCGAGCCCGTAACCGAACCATGCTCCCATGCTCGGCCGCCCCTGCAATCCGCTGCCGGTATGCAAGAAGTAGTTGGCGTTCGTGTGTTCGGAGAAAGCCGACGTCATCGAGCGAATCACCGCGAGATCGTCGACGTGCCCGGCGATGTGGGGAAACAACTCGCTCACCGGAGTCCCGCTCGCTCCATGCTGCGAGAACTTCCACGGACTGCCGAGCGTGTTGCCGTTGTTATTGAACTGAGTCGGCTCCATCTTCAACGCGAAGGGCTTGCCGTTCTGTTCGGTCAACAGCGGTTTCGGGTCCCAGGTATCGACCTGAGAAGGACCTCCATCCATATACAGGTATATGACGCTCTTGCAATGCGCGGGGAAGTGCGGCGGACGAGGGCGAAACGGACTGGCCGTGTCCGCCTCTTCATCAGCGGCCGCAAAGTGGCCGTAATCGCGGTCGCCGAGCAACGCCGTTAAAGCGACCGCGCCAAATCCACATGCCGTGCGACGGAGCATGTCGCGCCTTGTGAGTAGTCGTCCGGCGTAGCGTCCGCAATGTGTACTCTTCATGGTCGAGTTCTCTTCGTCGGATGGGCTGTGCCCACTCTATTTCAGAAACACAAACTCCTTGACGTTCAATAACACATGGCAAAAATCCGCCCAGACTCGTTCGTCATCCACCGCCTGTACATCGGTCAACCCGAGCGACTCGCTTTGTTGACGGAGGAACTCAGTTCCTGCCGCGATCTCCTGCTCACTTGGAGGTCGAGCGAAGGCGGCGAGGTACATCGCGTTGATTCGGGATTCTATGGTCGGTTCTTGCTCGATGGTTCGCTTCGCCCACAGCTTCGCTTGTTCGACGACGAACGGGTCGTTCATCATGATCAACGCTTGTGCCGGGACATTCGAGGTATTGCGTCGTCCGACCGCATTGAAGGGGATCGGGGAATCGAAGGCGAGCATCATCGGCGACAGAAAGTTCCTGCGGACTTCGATGTATAGGCTTCTGCGCCCGTTTCCATCCAACGGGCCGCTGCTTTGGGGACGGCCCCGTCCTTCCATGAACGGCGTAATATGTACGGCCACGCTGGGACCACGCGTCGTGCGATCGAGATGTCCCGAGATGGCCAGGATCGAATCCCGGATCGCCTCTCCCTGCAAGCGTCGAATCCGAGCGCGATGCAGCAGCAGGTTTTGCGGGTCGCGGGCATCACCCGTTTCGTCGGGGGTGCTGGCCATTTGATAAGTGCTGCTAAGCGTCATCTGCTTGAGCAATCGCTTGATCGACCAGCCCTCGCGAACGAACTCGGAGGCGAGATGGTCAAGCAACTCAGGATGTGTCGGCGCTTGTCCAAGCACCCCGAAGTTATCGGTCGACGCAACGATGCCGCGACCAGTGAGGTGATGCCACATCCGATTGACCATCACACGGGCCGTCATCGGATTGGCCGGATCGACGATTTGTTGTGCCAGTTGCAAGCGCCCGCTGCCGCTTTCGATTTCGAATGGCTCACGCACCAACGCCGTGAGCATTCGCCGCGGTGCTTCCCTACCGAGCGTCCGGTGATTTCCTCGCACGTAGATTCGCAGGTTCTCCGCCGTCCCTTCACCGAGGCTAAGTACACGCTCGCCCGACGGCGGATCGATCTTCTGCATCGCGTGATACGTCGCCGTAATCTGCTCCACGACATGCGCGTTGACCGGGAGCAGATCGTTCTTGGCAACCCAGTTCCAAAGAGCAATATGATCGTCACTCGCTGCCGAGTCGTCGCCGTGCGTCCGCATGGCCACCGATCGTGCATTCTGCCAGGCAGAGCCGAATGCACTTGCCAATTGGTCGATCGAGTTCGCGTCCGACGAGAGAACTTCCGCGGCGAGCGAGTTGATTGGCTCGGGAGGTGGTCCTTCGTTCGAAAACCGAATCTCATCGATCTCGACCGAGCCGTTGCCGTGGTCGAGGATCTCGATGTAGCCGCGATGGCCGAGATAGCGACCGACGTCTTGGGCTTGGTGATACCAGGTGAACTTGTCCGGTGATTTGACGTCGAACGTGAAGCCGCGAAACAGCAACGCGCTGTTCGTGTCCATGAAGTAACCATCCAGGACAAGCCGAATCGTGACGCCTTCGCCCTTGATCCGATAGTAGATGTTCGGATGCTGGAGAGTAAACGTCGGTGAACGCAGCGTACCTTGCAGACGATTGGAGATCCGACCGCTGTTTGCCACGGCGGGCTGAAGTTGGGCTGTATTCGGCTGGCGTGCGTCCCATTCGCCACTCGCTGTTGGACCGTCTCCGAAGGCGTTTCCCGTGACAAACCAACCGTCGAAGTTATCGAAGCCCGAGAGCAGCGGATACCGCTGAGCGAAGCTCTTGGCCGATTCCGCCTCTTGATCGAGCGTCGACCGCAGGGCTGCGTACTCCTTCTCGCCGACTGCTGCCGCGAGTCGATGCCATGCGTACAGCGGGTGCGAGCGGTCCTTGACTTCGTCGCCGGACAGTGCCGCGACCCACCGCGAAAGTCTGTCCGCATCGATTTTGAACTCGGCGGCCACTTCATTGATCGGGCGGCGATGCGACAGGTCGCCATTGCTGAAGACAATGTGATCGATCCCGATATTGCCCCAGCCACCCTTCTCCTGATCGACAACTTGGATCGTTGCCTGCTTGCCAACAAGGTCCGCGACATCGAACTGGGCGGGCCGCATCTTGTTTTGGTTTAAGCCCGTTTGCGAGCGCACCACTTTCCCATCGACGAGAAGGTTGACGCATGTCTTTTCTTTGTGATTGCCGCCGCCGACCAGGAAGTTGATGAAACCTCGCTCGACGCGGAAGGCTTCGCTCGTGA
Organism: Planctomycetota bacterium; assembly: GCA_027622275.1. GTDB lineage: Bacteria > Planctomycetota > Planctomycetia > Pirellulales > Pirellulaceae. The sequence goes on from JAQBZB010000147.1 coordinate 14,965, forward strand.
GTGTGCCGACGTGATTGTCACCGCGTGCCACGTCGTCCTTGTCGCGCATGTTATGCGAATTGACCCAGCGTTTCCCTACGGCTCCGATGTCACCTTGATAGCCGGGAGTCGTCGCTTGGCTTTGTGGGCCACTTCCAAACGCCGTGCCCTCGGTCGTCCAACCCTCGTAGGTCTCGGACTCGAAGTCTTCAAAGACGATCTCTTCAAGCTGCGGCGGCGACGACGCTGCAGTTTTCGGTTCACCGAAGAGGACTTCGCGCGCGGCCAGCAGATAGCGGGCAAAGCTGTCGCCGGATACTTCTTCGCTCGTATACGCTTGCAGAATGACCGCGTCGGCTTCGCGTTTGAGCGCGGTCAATTGCGCTGCGGCGGCGGCAATCTCGCCGTGCCGATCGAGCAACGCCTCATGTCGCCGCGAGCTTTGCAGGAAGCCCGCCATCGCGTAGTAATCCTTGGTCGAGATGGCATCGAACTTGTGGTCGTGACAGCGTGCACAAGCAATCGTCAAGCCCAGGAACGTCTTGCTGAAGACATCGATCTGATTGTCGATCCGGCCTGCTTCGTCACCAAGCACATCGACCGGCGCATGAGTCGCCTCGCCCAACCACCAAAAGCCGGTGGCGATCGCGGATTCGTTGTAACCCTCGGTCGGATGCAAACGCGGTGGCTGAAGCAAGTCGCCGGCGACGTGTTCCATGACGAACCGGTCGTACGGCACATCGGCGTTCAACGCGCGAATCAAATAGTCGCGGTACTTGTAGGCGTGGGGAATCGCGTAGTCGAACTCGTGCCCGTACGTCTCGGCGTAGCGCATGAGGTCCATCCAGTGACGCGCCCACCGCTCGCCAAAATGAGGCGAGTCGAGCAGTTGGTCAACGACTTTCTCGAACGCTCGTGGTGATTCGTCATGCAGAAACGCCGCCACTTCTTCGGGCGAAGGAGGAAGTCCGATCAGATCGAAGTAAGCTCGTCGGATGAGTGTCCGCTTGTCCGCCGGCGCGGCGGGCGTCAATCCGGCTTCCTCCAGTTTAGCGAGAATGAAATTGTCGAGTGGCTGCCTTGCCCACTCGCGATGCCGCACAGCCGGTGGCGTTGGATCGCGAATCGGTTGCCAACACCAATGGGCCGCCCTGCGGGCATTCAGGTCAAAGACTTTAAGAGCATCCGCCGCAGTGACCTCTTCTTTAGGCCAAGGCGCTCCCAGCGAAACCCACTTCGTCAAGACCGCGATCTCGTTGGCGGGCAGCTTTGACTTCGGTGGCATCTGGTAGACCTCGCCATAATCGATGGCGTCGATCAACAAACTCTCGTCGGGTTTGTGCGGAACGATGGCCGGCCCGGTATCGCCGCCCTCGATTGCCGCGTCACGCGAGTCGAGCCGCAACCCACCTTCCAGTTTCTCGGCGTTCGCGCTATGACACTCATAGCAGCGACTGGCCAGCAGCGGCCGCACTTCTTTCTCGAAGAACTCGATTGCGGCCGCATCGAACTTCGGCGGGGACGTCGAATCTGGCTCTTCCGCCCACGAGGCTCGTGTCGCGAACGTCATTGTCAGCAGGCACATCCAAAGAAACCGCATGCAAATGTCTCCACAATCGTGCGGTGAAAGATCCGTGATCAAAACCAACAGCCATCAAGACGATCGCAACGATGCTGGGTGTCCGGGTGGACTCGGCGGGGTGGTATGCAAAATCGCAGCATGAAAATGACTCTACAGAGCTTACTATAACCGTCCGTCCAATCACCGTAAAGCAAAGCAGCGTCGTCGTTTCTGCTTCTCGTTGGAAAGTCGGTCGGCACAACATTTCTGGAGAAGTGCGTGGCGTATGCCCAGCAACGCGCCTGCAGCTGCCAAACAACAGCCACAGCGGGCTCGTCCGCCAACAGCAGATTGAGACCTGACGACGTGTAATCTACACTGCACACAGCTACACGTTTCAATCGCCAACTAACCCGCCGCCGATTCACCATGTTCAATCATCACTTTCACGCCGCCAGCGTCGCCACGATTCTCGGCACCGCGTTGACCTCGTTCGCGGTCGGCGGCGAAGTCAATTTCAACCGCGACATTCGGCCGATCCTGTCGGACATCTGTTTCAAGTGCCACGGTCCGGACGCGGCCGAGCGGCAGACAGACTTGCGTCTCGATACGCAAGCCGGACTGTTTGGAGAAGTCGACGGCCATGTGATCGTCGTTCCGAATCATCCGGATAAGAGCGAACTCTACCGACGCTTGGTCAGCGATGATCCCGACGAGCGGATGCCGCCGCCCGATTCAAAGCTCGTCCTGAGCGAACAACAAGTCGCGTCGATGCGGACGTGGATCGAGCAAGGAGCCAAGTGGGAGCAGCATTGGGCGTTTTTGCCGCCGCGGCGAGTGCCGCTGCCGCAGGTCGAGCGACGTGATTGGTTGCGGAATCCAATCGATGGTTTTGTCGCGTCGCGTCTTGAGCACGAACCGCTGCACCCCTCGCCGGAAGCGAATCGCGCGACGCTCATCCGCCGCGTCACGCTTGATCTCACTGGCTTACCGCCAACTCGACAAGAGGTCGCGAACTTTATCGCCGATGCATCGCCGAATGCTTATGAGCGAGTCGTCGATCGGCTGCTGCACTCGCCGGCCTATGGCGAGCGGATGGCGGTGGTGTGGTTGGACGCCGCACGCTATGCCGACACCAGCGGTTATCAAAACGACGGGCCGCGCCAGATGTGGCGGTGGCGCGACTGGGTCATCGACGCGTATAACGACGGGATGCCGTTCGATCAGTTCACGCGTGAGCAGCTGGCCGGCGATCTGCTTCCCAATCCGACGATCGAACAACGCGTCGCGACCGGGTTCAACCGCAATCATCGCGGCAACGCCGAAGGCGGCGTGATCGCCGAGGAGTTCCAAGTCGAATACGTTGTCGACCGCGTCGAGACGACGGGCACGGTCTGGCTGGGGCTGACCATCGGTTGCGCCCGCTGCCACGATCACAAGTACGACCCGTTCTCGCAACAGGAGTTCTACGAACTGTTCGCCTTCTTCAACAACGTGCCCGAGAACGGCCGGGCCGTGAAAGAAGGCAACTCGCCGCCCTACATCACGGCACCGACCGCCGAGCAACAACGGCAGCTCCGGCTGCTCGATGCGAAGATCGTCGAGGCCGAACGCGATCTTGCCGCAACTCGCGGCCAGCTTCGCCAGCTGCAGTCAGAGTGGGAAGAGAAGGGGCGTTTCACTCCCGACCCGATCTTTTGGAACATCGAGCGGGGAAGAATTGCCAGTTTCAGCTTCGACGACACGAACGAAGAAGCGACGAACAAGAGCTTTCGCGACGGCGAGCCGCAGTACGCCGAGGGCGTGCAGGAAACGGCGGCCGACTTCGACGGCAAGCGATTCATCGACGCCGGTGAGGTCGCGAACTTTGGTTACTTCGACAGCTTTTCGATCGCCGCGTGGATTCGCCCTGCGACCGCCGATGCGGGAACTGTCGTGTCCAAAATGACCGATGCCGAAGAGGCGGACGGCTACTACGTCCAAGTGCAAGATGGCCACATCCACGTCAACCTCGTCAAACGCTGGCTCGACGATTGCATCCGTGTCGAGACGGAATCAACCATCGAACCAAACAAATGGACGCACCTGCTTGTCACCTACGACGGCTCGCGAGTTGCCAAGGGGATCTCGGTCTACGTGAACGGCGAGCGAGTGCCTATGAAGGTCAACTACGACTTCATCAATCAAACCTTTGCAGCGACCGAGCCGCTGCGGATCGGCGGTGGTGGCGGCGAGAAGGGCCGCTTTCGCGGGTTGATCGACGAAGTGCAAGTGTACGAGCGTTGTCTGAGCGACGAGGAAGCCGCCATCGCCTCGGTCGCTGATTCCGTTCAAGTGCTTGTGGCGCGCGACGCGGGAAAACGCACGGTGCAACAGCAGCAGAAGCTCGCCGCGTACTTCCTGGCCCGTGTCGCCCCGGTAGAGATTCGAGAGCAGCACGAACAAGTCGTCACTCTCAAAGAGCAACGTCACCAGCTGGTCGAGAGTTTCCCGACGGTGATGGTCATGGAAGAAGGCGCGCCGCGCGAAACTCACATCCTGCAACGTGGCGAATACAACAAGCCAGGTACACCGGTGACTCCCGGCGTGCCGGCGATCTTGTCCGCGACACGGGATGCGAGCTTGCAGAGCCGACTTGACTTGGCAGCCAGTCTGACGAGCCCGTCGAACCCGCTGACGGCTCGCGTGGCGGTCAATCGATATTGGCAGACGTTTTTCGGTGTCGGCTTGGTCAAGACTTCCGAGGACTTTGGCACGCAAGGCGAACGCCCGAGCCATCCCGCATTGCTCGATTGGCTGGCCGACGAGTTCATGCACAGCGGCTGGGACATCAAAGCACTGCAACGATTGATCGTGACCAGCGCGACGTACCGCCAGTCGTCGCGGTTGACGCCCGAGTTGCTGGCGCGAGATCCCGAGAATCGTTTGTTGGCTCGCGGGCCGCGCTTCCGGCTCGCCGCCGAAACCGTTCGCGACCAGGCACTGGCGGCCGCCGGCTTGCTGACGGATCGAGTGGGCGGCGCGTCGGTGATGCCCTATCAACCGGGCGGACTGTGGAACGACATCGCGACCGACGTCAACTACGAACAGGCCCACGGAGCCGACCTCTATCGACGCAGCATGTACACCTATTGGAAACGGACAGTTGTGCCGCCGGCGATGTCCGCCTTCGACGGCGCGGATCGCGAGTTGTGTCGCGTCCTGCCGCGCCGGACTAACACGCCGCTGCAAGCCTTGACGCTGATGAACGACGTCACGTTCGTCGAGGCGGCCCGCGTGATCGCTCAACACGCGCTGGGCTCGTCGACCGATTCGACAGAACGCATCAGCAACATCTTCCAATCGATTCTCGCCCGCCAGCCGAACGACGACGAGTCCGCCATCCTCTCGCGAAGCCTAGCGAAGCATCTGTCGAAATTCGGAGCAGCCCCGGAGTCCGCCAGCCAATTGGCCGCCGTCGGCGAATACCCGGTCCCGACATCCATCGACCAAGTCGAACTGGCCGCCTACACCACTCTCGCCAGCCTGATCCTCAACCTCGACGAAGCGGTGACGAAGCAGTAGACCAACGATGGCTGGTCCAAGAGGCGGATCGATTGCAAACGACGAGTGCTATTTGACGACGAAGTTAACCAGCCGCCCCGGCACAACGATGCTCTTGACGATCGTCTTGCCTTCCAGCCAGGGTCGCACTTTGTCATCGGCCGTTGCCGCGGCGAGGAGATCGTCCTTCGAGATATCGGGCGGGACTTGGATCTTCCCTCGGAGTTTGCCAAGTACCTGAACCGGGATCTCGATCGTCGACTCGACGAGGAAGGATTCGTCACAAACTGGCCACGGCTCGTAGGCCAAAGTCGGCGCATGGCCGAGCAGGCTCCACAGCTCTTCGCCGATGTGCGGTGCGAATGGGGACAGCAGCAACACGAACTGTTCCATCACGGACTTCGGCCGGACCGATTGGTTCGTAAAGAAGTTAACGAACTCCATCATCCGCGCGATCGCCGTGTTGAAGCCCAGCGACTCGATGTCGCCGGTGACGGCTTTGATTGTCTTGTGCAACACGCGCAGCTGCTCGTCGTCGGCTGCGACGTCTTGCACCGAGGCATGCAGCACGAACTCTTCGCTATTCTCGTCGACGACCATCCGCCAAGCTCGGTTTAGAAACTTCCAGACGCCATCGACGCCGCTCATGCTCCACGGCTTCGTCGCTTCAAAGGCTCCCATGAACATCTCGTACAGCCGCAGCGAGTCGGCTCCATGCTCGCGGACGATATCGTCAGGATTCACGACGTTGCCCCGGCTCTTGGACATCTTGTCGGCGCGGGTTGTTAACGGAATCTCCGTGCCGGCGAGATAGAACTGGCCCTGCCGCTTCTCGGTTTGCTCCTCCGACAAGTCCGTCATCTTGTCACCGCGGAGGTTCTTCAAGATGTAGGTGACTTTGTCTTCCGCTTCGAGGCGCAAAGTTTCGATGTTGCGTTTGGCCAACAGCTGTTCATTCGTCTCAAAGACTTCTGGCGTCACGTGGTATTGCGGCTCGCCCAGGATCATTCCTTGATTGACCAGCCGCTGAAAGGGCTCGGGCGTGCTCACGTGGCGGCGATCATAAAGCACCTTGTGCCAGAAGCGGGCGTACAGCAGATGCAGCACGGCGTGTTCGGCACCACCGATGTACAGATCGACCGGCATCCAAGCCTTTTCCTTTTCGGGGTCGACAAACGCGGTCTCGTTCTTGGGATCGATGAATCGTAAGTAATACCAGCACGACCCAGCCCATTGCGGCATCGTGTTGGTTTCGCGTCGATAGCGCTTGCCGTCGATCACCGGATAGAGCCACTCGTCGGGAGCTTTTCCAAGCGGCGGCTCGGCGCGGCCGTGCGGTTTGTAGTCGTCCAGGTGCGGCAAATCGACGGGCAAGTCCGCGGCATCGACCGCTCGCAACAGGCCCGTTGGATTCCCGTCGTCGTCTAATTCGTGCAGGATCGGAAACGGCTCACCCCAGAAACGCTGGCGGCTGAACAACCAATCGCGCAGCTTATAGTTCGTCGCTTTCTTGCCGGTCCCTTGCTGGGCGAGATCATCGCCGATCTGTTGCTTGAACTTGGCGGTCGTCAGCCCGTTGTACTGGCCCGAGTTCACCGCGACACCTTGCTCCGTGCAACACTCCGTTCCAGCAAGCACCGCGTTGCGATCGACGTCTTCCACTTCGCCGGGATCGACGACGGCAAGCACGGGAATGTTGAACTGCTGCGCGAATTCAAAGTCGCGGGTGTCATGCGCCGGGACAGCCATGATCGCACCGGTGCCGTAGCTGATCAGAACATAGTCGGCGATCCAGATGGGGACCTGCTCGCCGTTGACAGGATTGACGGCATACGAGCCGCTGAAGACGCCCGACTTCTCCTTCGCGAGTTCCGTCCGGTCGAGATCGCTTTTCGCGGCAGCCTTTTCGCAATACGCTTTTACCGCGGCCTTCTGCTCGGCGATCGTCAAGCGGTCGACGAAGGGATGCTCCGGAGCGATGACCATGTAAGTCGCGCCGAACAACGTGTCGGGACGAGTCGTGTAGATCCGCAAGACTTCGTCGCCCGGCTTGCGCGGGAAGCCGGAGGCGGCACGCGCGGACTTCCATGTTGCAAAGTCTGTAGCCGCGCCAATGTAGAAGTCGACTTCCGCACCGGTGCTGCGGCCGATCCATTCGCGCTGCATCCGCTTGATGCTGTCGGACCAATCGAGTTGGTCGAGGTCTTGTTCCAGCCGGCCCGCGTAATCGGTGATCCGGAGCATCCATTGACGCAGCGGCCTGCGTTCGACGGGATGACCGCCCCGTTCGCTCTTGCCGTTGATCACTTCTTCGTTGGCCAGCACCGTGCCGAGCGCGGGGCACCAGTTGACAAGTGCGTCGGCTTGAAACGCCAACCGGTGGTCGTCTTGATAGCGGCGAACGGCGTCCGCGCCTTCCGCTTGCACGCCGCTGGGGATTGGCAGCTCGCTGATCGGGCGTCCTTTCTGTTGGTCGTGATCGAACCAAGTATCAAATAGGACCGTGAAGATCCACTGAGTCCAACGGACATATTCGACGTCGGTCGTTGCCAACAAGCGGCTCCAGTCATAGCTGAAACCCAGCATTTTCAACTGCCGGGTGAATGTCGCGATGTTCTGCTCGGTCGAGACCCGCGGCGGCGTATTGGTCTGAATGGCGTATTCTTCCGCGGGCAGGCCAAAGGCGTCGAAGCCCATCGGATGCAGTACCGACTTGCCACGCATCCGCTCGAACCGGCAAGTGATATCCGTCGCCGTGTAACCTTCCGGATGGCCGACGTGCAACCCGTCGCCGCTGGGATAGGGAAACATGTCAAGCACGTAGAGCTTGTTCCCCGTTGGCAGTTCCGGGGCTTTGAACGTTTCGTTCTCCTCCCAATATTTCTGCCATCTCGGTTCGATGTCGGCGGGATTATAGCGGGGCATGGCGTTCGCTCGTGGTTCGGCGTGTTTGACGGTTGCACGGACACTAAGAAAGTGATTATCAACAACTTCCCGATTTGAGTTTCGGG
>JAQBZB010000148.1 GCA_027622275.1 Planctomycetota bacterium
GCCTATCGCCGCTGGAGCGCCGACCGCGACGAATTTCACCGGTTGATCGCTGCTGGCGACGAGCAAGCCATCGGACGCGGCTGGCAGAAAGATTACTTCCAAGGCCACGACCCCGGCCGCGAACGATTCCAGACGCACCAAACGAAGCTGACCGTGCGACCGTTTGCCTAGTTAAGTAGGCCACGCTTCGCGTGACGGAATGCGGTCAATGATTCGATCGCGGAGGGATCGCTCAACGTCCCGATTCGAGATCCGCTAGTTGCTGTCATGCAGAGCATGACCTTCTAAACGCCGCCAGCGACGACAATCAACCGCAATTGTTTGAATGAAGGCTTCACCTCGCTTAACCCGGATTATTCATGAACCGGTGAGTATTCTTCAAAACATACGTTTGTAAAAAGAGTTACGGTTAGCTTGCCCAAAACACCGCGCAAATCAGCCGCCACGCGCTAGCGTGCGGTTCTCTCGAAGTTCGCGAGAACCGCAGGCTAGCGCCAGGCGGCTGATGAATAATCGGGGTTAAAGCCGAAGTTGTGATTCGATTAACGCCGTCGAATCGCCCTACCAGCCCGCCCACCTGAAGTAAACGGCAGAATCGTTACGACCTGCAAACAAGACTTGCAATCAATTCGTGTCGTAGTGTCTTAATGGTGGAGGAAGCTTAGACGACGGGGAGCGTCTTGGCCTCTGGTTCGGACGTGGGACGGTAACACCCCACGTCGTACGTTGCAGAGACCGTGGGGAATCCGAAACGATTAGATACGCGGCCCGTGCGGAGCGATGCCGCCGAGTTGCGAAGCTCTCAGTAGATTAAGAGTGACGAGGGGACACCATGGAACGATCAATTCTGCCGGAGAAGGTCGATACAACTTCATTCGCGACGAATCCAGGCAACGTCAAAGTCGATTGGAACACTTTTTACCAGACCTATCCCGCAAAGTTCGTCCTCGGTACAACATTCATCGGCCTGGCGGTTCTTGTGTTTGCGATCGAGCGAATTACCGGATGGTATCCCGCGTGGGTTTCCCTCATCGTTGTCCTGATTGGATATCTCGATATCGCCAGGGTCCGGCAACGCATTTCCCAATGGATGGCCCACGGCGACACTTGTCCGGGTGTTGTCATTGATGTGGAGCAGTCGCTGATTGCCGTCTGGGCGGACATGACGACCGACCCTTTTGAATGCTCCGTCCCGGCTCTTCGAATTGCCAAGGTTCCCTTGAAACAGACGACGGGATACCCATTTGAAGTGGGTCAACGCGTTCCCACCATTTGCACTTACGGGGGCATCGCGGACAGACACTACTGGACCGATTTGGAACCCATTCCTGTCGGAACCGCGACCCGCGAGCCGGAACTTGTCATGCGGAAGATGGTGAGTATCCCGGAAGAAGAATGGGACGCCCTTGTCACGGGCCTGGAGCTACTTGAACCGCCCTACGAACCAGGATTGTACTTTCTCGACGATCTGCGCGGGTCGGCGCGTGACGAGTGAATTCGAGAGCAAATCGCGTGCTGGTCCGATTTCACAACCGCCGAATGTGAAATCCGCCATCGACGTTGATGCGGTCGCCGGTGCTGAATGGGAAGGCGTCGGAGGCGACCGTGGCGACGGCCTTCGCGACGTCTTCCGGCTGGCCCCAGCGTCGGATTGGGCTGAGGCCTTCGGCAATGAGCTTGTCGTACTTTTCGGTGACCGGAGCCGTCATGTCGCTGGCGATCACGCCTGGACAGATTTCGTAGACCCGGATCTGCTCTTCAGCCAAACGACTGGCCAACAGCCAAGTCATCATCTGGATGCCGGCTTTGGCGATGCAGTAGTCAACGCGATTTGTAGACACGGCGTAGGCTGAAATCGATGACACGTTCACAATCGTGCCACGGGCGATGGCTCCCGCCGAGATCAGCGAAACCATTTCGCGTGCCGCGCGTTGCGCAAGGAAGAACGCACCTTTCAGATTCGTGTCGAAAACGAGATCCCAGTTTTCTTCGGTTGCTTCGAGCAGATCCATTCTGCCGGGCGAAGTAATTCCGGCGTTGTTGACCAGCAAGTCAATTCGACCGAAGCGAGCAAGCGTCTGATCGACGATCGAATCGCGATCCTTGCGAAGGCCGACGTTGCCCGGCACCGCGACCGCGCTGCCGCCTGCCGCCGAGATGTGTTGGACGACTTCGTCCGCGCTTTCGCGGCTACGGACGTAGTTCACCGCGACGGCGTAACCCCGTTGCGCCATTTCGAGTGCGATGGCACGCCCGATCCCGCGGGAGGCACCGGTGATGAGTGCTGTTGGCTGTTCGATCATTCAAGGAGACTACAACAGCTTGGCACGCGTCGTCAATTGAGGGCTCGTTTCAAGTGACTGATTTGCCCTTCGTGATCGGTTAGGAACAAATCGTTGCCTTGCAAGCGCCAACGGAAGTTCAAGCGGCTCCCGTCATCCCAGCGAACAAAGACGAGATCGTTACGCGCCTCATACGTTCCCGTTAAAGGATTGGTACTGCGGTTGTTGCCGACGGCGTCAGGAACGATGACGATCCGTCCATCACTACTGAATTGCATCCGGCTTCGATACGATTTCCAATTGCCGATGATGCCGTTCGACTCGCCCAGAGGTTCCCGAGACGAGCCCATCGTCGTCGCGGGCGGGTTCAATCGCAGACTCTCCCAGGTCGCCGTCCAGATGTTGCTGCGCGACTCGACAACAGCATCGGGTGCCGAAGCATGAAACTCGAAGACGCCCCACTCGGTGCGAACCAGCACGTGCCGACCAGTGATTGATGCGTTCGCCGATGAAGCCTCGGTCGATGTGAACTCGGCAACGGCCGCCGGCCAATCCCCGAACTGAAAGAGAACCGGTGGTGAATACTGGGCATTGCCGACGACAGCCGATCGCAGACGATTGGACAACTCTCGGGACAACGCATCTTCGCTCGAGGCATCAGACGAGCCAACTGCGTGATACGCAATCCACATTCCGTCGATTGGCATGCGGCGGATATTGAGGGGGCGTTGCGGAGCGATGACCAGTCGTACTTCGCGGCCGAACGGCACTTCCTCAGACCACCAGTCTGCCGGGACTTTTAACTCGATACTGCCACCCGCGAATTGAATCGCCCTGCGACCTTCGAGTTGTGGGCCATTCACGGACGGCCCATCGTCCGGCTTCGGCAGCCGCTCCAACTGCGCGATCGGATACGTCGGTGGCAGCCGCTCAAGGGACTGTGCGAAGGCAAGTTGTCCGCACATTGCCGTGGACAGCAGAAGAGCGGTGGTCAACATAAACGATGCACATTCAGATTGTTTGGACATGAGCAGTATCCGCAAGCACTTCACTTCTTCGAGACTGGCCGAAACGGGGATTCGTTTATTTTGACCGCCCTCCGAAACCGTCGAACCTTGGTGATCCGACAGCCTTTTGTCTCATCGACGTCAAAAACGAGTGGTCCTGATTGGAAGTGGGAATCGACCGGTTGTAACGGTTGTCACGCCCTGCATGGCACTCCCAGCGCATCAAGAAAGGGCGGAGTCCGTTACGAACTCCGCCCTTGGTGTTCCCTGGCGTCGCGAGCGGCTAGGCCGCTCGCGACGCACAGTCTAAGTTCCACCCAAACAACTGCTTGTCGAAGCGGTCGACCCAGTAACCGCCATGCTCAACAAGCAACCTGTCCAACCCAGGAGGGAGGGCTGTGCCGAATTCCCGCAAATCCGACACAAAGGTGGAACTTCCAATTGTCTCCTTTGAATCTGTTAAGCCACGGAAGTTGTTCGCTGGTCGAGGCGTTCGACAAGCAACTGGACCGCCTCGATATCTCGTCGCCAAACGGCTTGCATCAGCTCTCGTGTTGCTTCGTCTTGTCCAAATGCCGACGCCGGCCAATTGCCGTCGTCGAAACGCAAACAACGCATCAACCGGTGCAGCGCGGCGACCGAATCAGCAACGTTCACACAAAACTTGCCTGCCCACGGTTCAATCCTCCGGCCTGCAACGACAATCCCTAACGCGCCCCGCGAAAACGCATCCTCCGCCTGATAACACGCGGAGGGCGACGTTGCTCCGAACGTCCAGAGAACGTCACGATTTTTCACCGCTCGAACGTCAACCACGACTCGCCCAACTGGCTCAAACAGACCAGCCAGCGGAGGCATCGCGCCCAGGCTGACGCTGCCTTCGATGATCTCGCTCAGTTCTGAAATGCACAGGTTGAACATGGAATCGCGGTTCACTTCGCGTTAGTTGAAACAGGAATAAGTTGGTTCGGCATGTGCGGTTTCGTACAACCATCCACGCGCGATGTCGTAGTCATCAAGCGTCGCCAGCCCGTCCATCCCCGAGGCAACGCCGAGCCGGCCTTCACCAGCGATCAAAACGCTGTCGCCGGGCTTCGCTTGTTCGAGCGTCCATTGAATTGCTTGGGATCGTGTTGGGATCAGGTGGGCTCGGGCGGGACGATCGTAGCCGTCAAGCACATCGTGCAGAGCCCGTAGCGGCTCGGCTTGCGGAATATGGCCGCCCGTCAAGACGCCGAGATCGGCAGCCCGCTCGACAACCCGCCCCAGCATCGGACGATCTTCGACGGGGCGATGTGCTGGCGTTCCGAAAACACAAAGGACGCGGCCCGAAGTGACTTTACGGAGCGCTTTGAGCGCGATCGCCAAGCGGTCAGGGTTGTCGGCCGAATCAATGTAAACGCTGAACCTTTGTCCGCATTCAACACGCTCCATGCGACCGGGCACTCGTGCCAGGGCTTCCAAACCCCGCGCGACGGTTGCCAAGTCGATGCCCATCACCAGCCCGACCGCGGCAGCTTCCAAGCAGTTGCTGATGTGGTGGTCGCCGATCATCTGAGTGCGAACGGGGACGGATTCGTTGCCGGCCATCAAGAGGAACGTCTGCTCGCTGGTATGCCGTTCGATGACCGTGGCCATGATCTCGGCTCGCTCTCGCTGGCCGACGGTGATGACGGGGGCGTTTAGTTTTGGCAAGATCGCTTGAGAACCCGGATCATCCGCATTCAAGACGCAGAACCCGTTTGGTTTCAGCTGTTCAAACAGCCGCGTCTTCGCCTTGCGGTAGTTCATCACCGAACCGTGCAAGTCGATGTGGTCGCGGCGCAGGTTGGTTAACACGGCCGCGTCGAATTGCAAACCGGCGGTGTATTGCTGCGCCAGCGCGTGACTCGAAAGCTCCAGCACCGCGTGTGAACATCCGTTGGTGGACATCCGCTTCAGCCAACTGGCCATCTCGGGCGGAGCGGGCGTCGTGCGAGTGGCGGGCTTCGTGTGCGTCGAATCGCTGCGCCCGATGGTGCTGATGACCCCAACGCGAGTTTCCGCGGCATCCAAAATCGACGCGATCAACATGCTGGTGGTGGTCTTGCCGTTAGTGCCCGTGACACCGACGACGTGCATCGTGTCAGCTGGACGTCCCGCGAGAAGCTGACAGATTTGACCGTACGCCTCGCGCGTATCGGGCACCACACAAACCGGAATGCTGACGGGAAGCGGCCGTTCCGCGATGATCGCCGAAGCACCGCGCTCGACCGCTTCGCGATACAGCTCGTGTCCATCACCGTCTTGCCCATCGACAGCAACAAACAAATCGCCGGGCTCACATCGATATGCGTCGCCGCAGCACGCCTCGAATTGAATATCGCTGGTTCCGAAGAACCGACCTTGTGGGATCAGTTCTCGCAAACTCACGCGACCACCGCGTTCGAGCGTTGGTTGCATGTCCTCGGCCTCCTTGCCTACGGATCACGCCTTGAATCAGACGTTTGCTCCCCACATCCATGCGGGGGTACGGGATGCAAGCAGCTGTGAGGCGGAGTAGAACTCAACCTCAAAACCGCTTCACTGCGGACGGCATTCTGTGGATTTCCGCCGACGTGTCAAGATAGTTTTACGCGAGGGAAGCAGCGTTGCTAGCGGGACGCCGGTTGCTAGGAGTCTGTCCGGATACTTCGTTTCGTACGATGGCCTTCCAAGGCCGTCGTTTCCTTACCATGCGGCTGAACATCTTTCGTAGTCCCGAAGGGACGATGGCGATGGAGACCTACACTCGCCGTCGTCCCTTCGGGACTCAATGTCGATAGAGCCCAGCAGTTCCCAGGTTGAAGAGGTCGTGCAGCTTTTAAATACTTTGACTGCGGAGAATTGCGACGCAAATCATAGTAGAACAATTGTCTCAATTGTTTCGCCCGCTTCGCGACCTCGGTGCAAAGAAACAATTGAGACAATTGTTCTACATTAAAGCTGCACGACCTCTGAAACCTGGGGCTATTTGACTGACTCCCTTCGGGACAAAACTCGGGAGTCATCGCAGGGCGTTTTCTAATCAAGATGCCGGTTTAATTGTTACTTCGTTCCTATGTGCCGACAGGCACAACAGTCCAACGGTCATCCACTGGGAGAGCGACATTACTAGCCTTTCGATTCGGCCTCGTTGGCTCGACCCGCCCCATGGCAACAGCCCGCCATTGTCATTGGCATTCGTGGGAGGGTCAATGACTCGGGACAGCGTGACCTTCGGGCCTTTGTTTCGTGAGGAAAGCATCGTAGAATTCGCTTCTTAACCACACGTTAACACACTTCGACAAGGCACTCTCTCTTGGAACTTGCAGCACTCGTCACGATGGCTTGCGAACTCATCGGCGGGCTGGGGATCTTCTTGCTGGGCATGAAATATATGTCCGACGGGATGCAGGCCGTCGCTGGTGCCAGCCTGCGGCGAATGATTGGGATCGCCACCAACAACCGCTTTCTGGCGACGGCCGTTGGCATCGCCGTAACCGTGGTTGTGCAATCTAGCTCGGTGACCACCGTGATGGTGGTCGGCTTCGTCAATAGCGGCGTGATGGAACTTGCGCAAGGCGTCGGCGTGATCATGGGAGCTAATATCGGCACGACGATCACGGGCTGGATCTTGGTACTCAAGATCGGTAAATACGGTTTGCCGTTGCTGGGCGCGGCCGCATTCGTCTACTTATTTTCGAAGGGGGACCGCTGGCGCTTCTGGGCCATGGCGTTCATGGGGGTCGGCATGGTCTTTTTTGGCCTGGAGATCATGAAGGACGCGTGTGCGACTATCAAGGATCTGCCTGAGTTTGAAGCCTGGTTCCAGCGGTTTCATGCAGACACGTATCTCGGTGTACTCGGTTGTGCTCTCGCTGGTTGCGTCTTGACGGTGGTTGTTCAGTCTTCGTCGGCGACGTTGGGCATCACGATTTCTCTGGCGTTCCAGGGCGTGATCTCTTACGAAACGGCAGCCGCGTTGGTGCTGGGTGAGAACATCGGCACAACCATCACCGCACTCCTGGCGTCGATTGGCGTGACCACGAACGCGCGGCGGGCCGCTTATTTTCACGTGCTGTTCAACATCATCGGCGTTTTCTGGGTCACGCTCATCTTCCAGTGGTACATCGAAATCATCCAGTGGGTCGTTGTTGTTGATGTCACCAAGACGGTGATGCAGGACGGCAAGGAAGTGTTCCCGAACACGACCGCCGCAATCGCCGCGACACACAGCGTGTTTAACATTGTCAATACAATTCTGTTCTTGCCGCTTGCGCCATTGTTGATACGCCTGCTGAACCGCGTTGTACCATCCAAGTCGTTCAAGGAAAAACCGCACCTGACCGACCTTGACATCCGGATGGTCGAAACCCCGTCGCTGGCAATCGAGCAATCGCGCAAGGAGATTGTCAAAATGGGTGACAGTTGCTCCAAGATGCTTGGTTGGCTGGCGGAATTGTCGCAGCAGGACGATCCCGATAAGAAACTGGCCGATCGGTTGAAGCACCGCGAGCAGGTGCTCGACTCGATGCAAGACGAAGTCGCTCAGTTCGTCACCAATCTGCTGTCCGGCAACGTGCCTCATTCCGTGGCGGAAGAAGCTCGAGGGCAATTGCGGATCGCGGACGAGTATGAATCGGTCAGTGATTACATTGCCAACTTGGATAGCTTTGACCGCAAGCTTCGCCGCGACGGGCATCGTTTCACACCGCAGCAGCTGGTGAGTTTGGCTCAGTTGAATCAGCACGTCGCCGAGTACCTGACCGCCGTCAATGAAGCGTTCATCCACAACAATGCCAATGTGCTTGTCAAGACGAGCCCCTTGGCGAAGCGATTGCGGAACGATATCAAGATGCTGCGTCTTCGGCATTTGGAAGAGCTTTCCGACGGGGGCATCGCACCGGCGGTCTCGATCGCCTGGCTGGCCACGCTCAACGCCTATGCCCGTGTCCGCGACCACTCGCACAACATCGCCGAGACGATTTCGGGCGAGAAGTAACAGCCTGCTCGATGCCGTACGATTCACGCTTCGCTAATCGCAACGACACACCCGAAGTATCTTGCCGTGTCAAATTCCGCCCACGTCCTCGAACAGGCTGCACCGCCGCATCACGGCGAGAATACGCTGATGTGGACGGTCTGGTTTGCGTACGGAGCGTTTTACTTTTGCCGCACGAACATCTCGGCAGCCGTGCCGGGTTTGAAGGAGTCGGTTGATGCCGGCGGTCTTGGCCTGACGGCGACACAGGTCAGCTACATTCTTGGGGCGACCAAGATCGCGTATGCCGCGGGCCAGTTGCTCAATGGCCAACTGTCGGAACAAGTCTCGCCTCGGAAGCTGCTGGCGATCGGGATGCTCGGCACGGCGGTGCTGAATGTTCTGTTCGGTTGCAGCACGGCGCTCTACTTCCTGATCTTCATTTGGGCCTGCAACGGATACTCGCAGTCGCTTGGTTGGACTCCGTGCGTCCGCGTGTTGGTAAACTGGTTCCCCGTTCACCGTCGAGGCAAGGTGATCGGCTTTATAGGCACGGGCTACCAAGCCACCGCCGTCGCGACGTTCATCGTCTCCGGTTACGCAGCACAGGCCTTTGGCTGGCGTGGCGCGCTCTGGGTGCCGGCGGGAATCATGATCGCTGCCGCCGCAATCATGCTGGTGTTTCTCCGAGAGCATCCGCCACATCAAGATTTCGTTGCTGACGACATCAAATCGCAGCCCGTTGCAACGGCATCGAAGAATGACCCGCGAAACTCAGTACTCGAAAATTTCCTGCTGACGATCGCGAATCCGTCGCTGTGGCTGCTGGGCATTTCGTTGGGATTGCTCAACGCCTGCCGCTACGGTTTCTTGGATTGGGGTTTGACGCACCTGAAGGAAGTTCAGGAGACCGGCGTTGGGACTGCCGCGCTGAAATACGCGGTCTTGCCGTTGGGAGCAGTCGCCGGCTCGTACATCGCCGGTTGGGCGACGGATCGATTCTTCGGCAGTCGGCGTGCGCCAGTGGCCTGCGTGCTGCTGGTCACGCTTGCGCTCTTGACCCTGGTGTACGACTCGGTCGCTCGTGCGAGCGTGCCAGCGACAATCGTCCTGTTGGTGTGCATCGGCTTTTGCATTTACGGACCACAGGTGTTGCTGGTCGGTACCGCGCCGGCCGACCTTGCGCGGCGTGGAACGTCAGCCGCAGCGGCCGGTTTCGTCAATTGTTTAGGTTATGTCGGGGCGGCCTCGGGAGACTACTTCACCGGCCGCGCCCTGGACGCTTACGGCTGGGAACGCGCGATTTTCATCTGGGCCGCGTGGGCGTTAGGCGCCGCCGTCGCATCCGGATTACTCTGGAACGCAACGGCTGACCGAAGCACCAAGCAAGTTTAATCGAAATCGGGAGAGGCGGACGCAATGCGAGCCATCATCATCGGAGCCGGACGCGGAAGCCGGCTGATGCCAACAACGGCTGATACCCCAAAGTGCTTCGCGGAAGTCGGTGGCCGGCGGTTGCTCGATTGGGCGATCGACGCCTTTCGTCAGAACGATATCAACGACATCGTCTTCATTGGCGGATATCGCATCGAGTCCGTGCAGCAAGATTATCCCCAGCTCATGTTTCGGCATAACAGCGACTGGCCGAACAACAACATACTCGCCTCGCTGCTGTACGCCGAAGACCGGATGGACGAACCGTTCGTCTGTTGTTACTCCGATATTCTCTTTACACCGACGATCGTCGAGCGTGTTATCGACCGCGACGCGGACATCGCCTTGGGCGTCGACAGCGATTGGCTGGTGCGGTACCAACATCGCACCGAGCATCCGAGCGACGACGCCGAGAAAGTCACCGTTTCAAACGGGGTGATCACGCGCATTCATCGCGAGATCGACGAAGGCGACGCACATGGCGAGTTCATCGGGTTGGCGAAGTTTTCAAAGGCGGGTGCCATTGCCTTCCGCGAGCACTATCATCGGCGGCGAGACGAATGTGCCGGGCGACCGTTCCGCGAAGCCAAAGTCTTCGAGAAGGCTTATCTGATTCACCTGCTGCAAGACATGCTCGAAGCCGGTCATCGCATGGCACACGTCGACACGCCGGGCGGTTACATCGAGGTTGATACGCAACAGGATTTTGAATACGCCCGCCAGTTCTGGGAGTCTCGTCATTTGGAGAAGTGATATGTCAGACCGACCTCTCTTTCCGGCATCGATCATCGGTTCCATGCCTCGTCCCGATTTCGTAAAAGATCTGATTGCCGACGACTGCCCATTATCAGACGACGAGTACCGGCGGCTGATGGGGGCGGCGATCCGGTCCGTCGTCGCGTTGCAAGAGGCGGCGGGGTTGGACGTTATTTCGGACGGCGAGTGGTGGCGGAAGTCCTACATCGGTGTGATCGCCGAGTTGGCTCATGGCTTCCAGTTGAGTCTGAATCCCGCCGATGGCCGGCCGTGGACAGTCGTCGTCGATCGATTGTCGCCGAAAGAGCCGGGCTTTATCGCGAAAGAAGTCGCGTTTTTAAAGACCCTCACCGATCGGCAAATCAAAGCGACTCTGCCCGCCCCGGCTTTGCTCGGCGAACGGATGTGGGACCCCGAAGCGTCCGCGAAGGCGTATCCAACGCGCGAAGCTTTCGTCGAGGACTGCGTGCCGATCCTCCGCCGTGAGATCGAATTGCTGCGTGACGAAGGCGTCTCGATCATTCAAGTCGACGATCCGCATCTCTGTCTGTTCGTCGATCCGAAGGTCCGTGCCAGCTACGACGATCCGGACCGCTCGGCGGATTTTGCGGTCGACATGGACAATCAAGTTGTCGCCGGCTTCCAAGATGTCCGTCTGGCGGTTCATCTGTGCCGACGCGCCGGCGCGCGGGCACGAGGCGAAGCACAACATCAGGGCGGCTATGAACCAATCATGCCGCAACTCCGGCGGTTGGACGTCGGTCATATCACGATGGAGTTCACGACGCCGGGCTCGGGCGAGATGTCCGTCTTCCGCGAACTGCCGGAAGATGTGGAGATCGGGCTGGGCTGTGTGAGTTGCCTGCCTGGGGAAATCGATTCCGCCGACACGATCGTCGCGCGCGTCGAACAAGCGCTCAAATACGTCGCTCCCGAACGGATCACGCTCAACCCCGAATGCGGCTTCGCTCCCGGCTCGGCCGCCAAGGTCAGTATCGACGAGGTTTACAGGAAACTGAAAAACGAAGTCGAAGCCGCCCGGCGGCTGCGCGAAAAATATGCCTAACGGCCTCGCGTTCGCAGCATCATGCGCCGCGTCAGAGCCGGCAATTCGTGATCTCTGTCTCCAGGATGGCGGTCGCTCCGATCGCCTCGAGCTTGTCCATGACGTCGATGACTTGCTTTCGTTTGACCATCACTTGAACCGCACACCAATCAGTGTCTTCCAGCGCGTTCACGGTCGGTGAATTGAAGCCGGGAGTAATCAATTCGGCCGCGGCCAACTTGGCCCGCGGGATGTTGTATTCCAACAACGACCACGCGCGGGCGATCACGACCCCTTCGAGCCGTCGCACGATGCGATCCGCAATATCGCCGCGACGAGTCTGTTTGTTTTGCACCAGCACGGTTTCGTACTGGCCAATATCGGTGAGGATTCGCAGGCGATTGGCGGCCAGCGTGCTGCCCGTCTCGACGAGATCGACGATCCCTTCGGCGACGCCGAGTGAGATCATGATCTCGACGGAACCGGACAGCGGCACGAGATGGACATTCGCTCGGTGCTGTTGGAAGAACTGTTCCGTTACGTGCGGAAAGCTCGTTGCGACCCGGCTCCCGTCCAAATCGGCGGGCGTTTGAATGGCGGAGTCTTCCGGAACACAGACCGACAGGCGGCACTTGCCGATTCCCAGGGCC
Source organism: Planctomycetota bacterium (assembly GCA_027622275.1). Taxonomy (GTDB): domain Bacteria; phylum Planctomycetota; class Planctomycetia; order Pirellulales; family Pirellulaceae. The sequence continues at coordinate 12,156 of JAQBZB010000148.1, forward strand.
AGCCGCGTGGTCAGCTCGACGCCCGCTTCGTCCAGCAAGTCGCTGCCGGTGATCCCCATGTCGATGGCACCTTCGGCACACAGGACGGGGATGTCGTCGGTGCGCAGAAAAGTGATATCGATCGGCAACTCGCTCACGCGGGCGAACAGACTGCGATCCTGGCGACGGAACTTCAGCCCGGCTTGCCCGAGCAATTCCCCGGCTTGTTCGGCGAGTCGTCCTTTGCTTGGCAGTCCAATGCGGAGATTGTTCATGCGGAGTCACCTTTCTGACTTCGAGCGGCTTTCTCGTCCAAGCCCGAAGTGCCAAACCTACGGCTCAGCTCCGCTTCGACTTCTTCCAACTTGACGCCTTGATACCCCAGCATGACGAACAGGTGATAAATCAGGTCGGCGGCTTCGTGGACCAAGTGACTTCGACCTTCGTCTCCCGGCTCGGCGGCTGCTTCGACGACTTCGTTCGCCTCTTCGAGAATCTTGTGGCCGATCTTCTCGACGCCCCCCTGAAACAAGCTGGTCGTGTACGATCGTTCGGGCGGATTGGCTTTGCGATCTTCGATCGTCGCCATCAGCCGTGCGAGCGCGTTCGGCATCGCTTGTGGTTGAGACATCGTTCTGGACACCTTTGCGTTGCTGGTGTGACGAGTAGAATCTTTGATGGTAGGCAGACAGGTGCTGACTGACAATCGCAAGCAGTGAATTGGGGCGAGATTCGCTCTAAACTTAGCAGACCTGTCGTGGGAGCGAGAATCCACTGGTCGAGGAAGGCTTGCGGTCCAAAAACAGAATCGCTATCGCACGTCAATCCAACGACGTCGTCGTCAGAGAACTCGGCACGCGATACACTTCAAAGCATGAACTGCCTTGCCACGACGGCGGATAGACTCGCACGAACGAGAGCGGTCGGGTGCTGCGACTGCGATCGATGACGACGTGACGAAAGCCATACTTTGCGGCCAGCCGTTGCAGTTCATGTTCGCCGTGGGCGGCCAGGTCGTAACCGCCAAGGCGATCCGGAAAAATCTCGTCGATCCGCCGTTTCCACCGCACGACACCCGCGGCATCTTGCGGAATGTCTTTCCAAGCGGCGACCTCGCCGCGCTGAGCATACCACTTGAAGGTTTGTTGATTGCGTGGCGTGAGGAAGATCTCGTCCGCCGGCGTGTGCGTGGCGATCCAATCACAGGTTGCCAGCCAATCTTGATAGCAGCGATCGGCTTGCGGCTTGGTCATATCGGCGGCCTGAGCTTGGATGACGGCAGCCGGCTTGGGGTCATATCTTCGACGGGCGAAAACGTCGGACGTATTCAACGTGACCAACACAATGCAGCCCGCCAACGCCCATTGCGCCGCGACGGGGCGCGAAGTCTTTAACTTTTGAATTGCTTGAGCCATCAACAGCGCGACACCTAGAGGCACCATCGCATCGGACAGCCGGAACCAATAGTACCGCATCAGCTTTGCCGACAACGCTTCATGGTACATCGTCGTCTGGTCGATCAAGATGCCGATGCCAGCGATCGCAATCGCCCCCGCGGCAAAATAGTACAGCCGGCTCGCAGCGTCACTCGGTCGCACCAACCTCCACAAGCCGACTCCAATCGCAATGAACGCCAAATGTCGCACGAAGTACAGATGCGAGTAGGGCAGCGTGATCGGCGGAGCCCCCAGAGAGGCGAAATCCAACGTGATCGGCTGCGAGAGAATGCGATGAAAGAGTAAGTGATGAGGGAGCCGCTGATGGACGTAGATCTCGTTGGCTTCCGTGACCGTGTCCGCATCGACACCTGACGTCAGCATCAAACCGGGCAGCAGTCCCGCCAGGGCAATGACACCCCCGAGCGCAAGTGCCGGAAGCATCTTGAGCAAGCTCGGCCGAACCTTCTTCGCGGCGAGCCAGACAATCATCCCGGCGATGACCGACCAGCCACCGACGAGCACATGGAACGCCGACGCAGCGCCGAACAGCACCCAGACTTTCGACCAACGATTCCGTACGAGCGCCTCCAGCCCGAGAAAGAAGAACACGAAGGCAAAGTTCTTCGCCTCGATTCCGCCGATCACCCATTCGCCAGACATGTGACTGCAACGAAGCAGCATCGCGAAGAGAGCCGCGGTCAGCAGCGACCAGAGCTTGTGCGGCACGACCGCGACGCTCAATCGTCGCCAAGACCATGCCAACAGCAACCACGTAACACAGCGTCCGATCCAAGCAACGGCATCTAGTGAGAGAAAGCGGGTGAGCCAACCGATCGTCCAGTAGAAGACGAGATGTGCGTCTGCCGATTGCAGGAACAGATCGCCTCGACACCAGTCAGGGTTCCAATAATGCTTCGCCTTGCTCAAGTAGTGAGCTTCATTGACGTCGGGAGCGGCACCTCCCGCCAGAACGAAAAAGAGCACGAAGATTAACAGCACCTCGGCCGTCGCGATGGCCGGCGCAGAGGGACGGGGGGCGACTCGAGCGGGTGTTTTCCGGGGAGAGCGAGACATGGGCGGCGCGGTTCGCGGTCAGACGGCGGAGTTCACTCCATCCTACTTGGACAGTGCCAGTTTAACGACCCAGACAAGCTCGAAGCGCCAGCGAGTGAGTGTTTGACGGCGAGACTCACTCGGATACTCTTCGAGCTTGTATTTTGGAATTGATCGTGGCTAGCGCTGCGTCCGGTCATTTTCCAACCGAGCCACCTTGGCCGTATACTCCTGGGCCTCGTCACTGCGCCCGCCCGCTCGATGCATCTCCGCTAGATTGGCGTACGGGACGGCGAGCGATTGCTGTTCGAGCAGTCCCGCTTTCGTTGCCCGCTCCATCAGGTCGAGGCCACGCTCGGTGAGCTTCAACGCCTCGTCCGCCAGTTCGGCTTGCCAATACGAAACGCCCATACTCACGAATCGCTCGCCATGAATGCCCGTGTCATAGAGGTCCGACTTGGGTAGCCTACCCTCGAAATGTGGCAATGCCCGCTCGTACCAGCGCACGGCCTCGGGGTGATCTTTATGATTGATTGCGTAGATCGAGCCCACGTAAAAGTACAAGCGGCCGGTCAAATAGCGTGCCTGCGAGTTCGCGAGGCGATCTTTGGGTAATTCTTCAAGCAAGCGAACCGCTTCGCCCGCGTACTTGAGTGCTTGGGAATAGCGACCACGAGTCTGTTCGGCTCGCAATGCTGCAAAGTTTGCTTGCAATAATTCCCATTGAATGTGCTGTTGGTAGAGTGGATCGTCGGAGCCCTCGATCAGCTCTTTGCCCGCTTGCTGAGCGGCCTCGACGACCGCCGCGGTATCGACCACCTCTCCGCCCATCGCGGCATAGGCTTCGAGCGTGCGCCGCCAAACCAGCAGCGGCAAGATCGGGTCGGCTCCGTCATTTTGCACAAAGCCCGTCGCCAGTTCCTCGGCGCTGTGAAGCCACTTGGGCACCACTTCCCACTTGCGGTCCCAATTGCCCTGGGCGATGTCGTTCGCCGCGCCGAGATACGCGTCGATGAGGATGCGTTCGGCTTCGCGGCGTGTAGGCGTGTCATGAACGCTGACCAGCGGCGTCGCGGCTTTGACCGCGGCGAGGTGATGCTCGATGGCCGCTTGGTGATCACGATCCAATCCGGTTGACAACAAATCGCCAAGTTCGAGTTCGGCCCGAGCCCGATTGATCGCCGTCACCTCGGCACGATCGAGCAGACGCTTCACGGCGACGACCGAGCCCTCGTGGTCGCCTGCCCTCGCCGTGAACTTTGCCTGCGTCAGTTGATAACGATCATTCTCCGGGTCCAGCTGCACCGCTTTCCTTGCCAGCGTCAACGCTTCGTCTGGCTGGCCTGTAATCGCCAGCAGCTTCGCTCCGAGCCACAGGGCTTCGGCATTCTTGGGGTCAAGGTCGAGAACGTGTTCGAGATCCGCCAGTTGCTGTGTGTAGTGATCGCCCGGCGTCGCTTCCACTCGGAGCAGAAACATTTCAGCGGACAGAGGTTCAAGCAACAGCTGAGCAACGCGAGGACGCGGCGAGTCGGTCGCGTAGCTGAACAGCACACCTCGTTCCGGATAGGCGATGCCCAAAGTCTCCTCTTCGTTCTTCACCGCAACCGGCGTGAACGAATCCAGACCGAGTTCCGTTGCCAGGCCGGCGGGATCGCGAGGTTCACCGAGCTGTGCGAGGACGGATACAACAACGTCATTCGAAAGGAAGACCTCGACTTTTGGGAACGGACCGACCCGGTACTCAAGTACGGTGTTCGTATCGCTCGACTGTTCGTTCCGAGGCTGGCCCAACTTCTCGATCACTTCGTCCAACGTCGTCTCGCCTGGCGTTACTCCGAGAAAACGTGCCGCCTTCAACTCGACAGGTTTTGTTGCTTCTTCAGTCTCGCTGGTGTCAGCGGCTGTCGGCTGCGCCGCTGCCGGACTTTGAGCCTCGTCGCCGCTCGACTGTTGCGCAAATGCGATAACACTGCACCAGCAAACGACACCCGACAGTAACCCAATGGGAATGAGAGCGCGAGACATCGAGCCACGCATACTGAAGTACTCCTCGGTCGAAAGGCGAGTATTCCCAGAGAAACTGGGGCGGGGAGTTTAGCGATTTGATTGAGCTCGTCCAGATCGATTGAGCTTGTCCACCGTGATAGCGGCCAACGCTAGCGACGTGGCTCAAGCAATCTCGGCTTGCTTGAACGATAATCGTCCGGTATTCCACAGCGACTTTCTGCGTTTCCACTCGCCCGGATTATTCATGAACCGGTGATTATTCTTCAAAACATACGTTTGTAAAAAGAGTTACGGCTATCTTGCTCAAAACACCGCGCGAATCAGCCGCCACGCGATAGCGTGCGGTTCTCTCGAAGTTCGCGAGAACCGCAGGCTAGTGCCAGGCGGCTGATGAATAATCCGGGCTCGCTCCCGCGGAGACTGACTTGAAGAAGACCATCATCACGCTGCTCAAGATCTTGCTACCGCTGGCGATCATCGTCTGGTTGCTGATGTCGGTCGACCCGGACGATCTGCGGCATCTACGCGATCGACCGAAGGATTGGGGAACGCTCGGACTGGCCTTCGCGGTGGCGATGTTGGCGGTTTGTATGACGTTCGTCCGTTGGTATCTGCTGGTCCGGACATTACACATCCCATTTCGGCTGAGAGATGCTTTTCGGCTGGGATTCCTGGGATTTTTGCTGAATTTCGTCGGCGTGGGCAGCGTCGGCGGCGATCTCTTCAAAGCCGTCTTCATCGCCCGCGAGCAATCAAGCCGCCGTGCCGAAGCGGTCGCCACGGTGGTTGTCGATCGCGTGGTCGGACTCTACGCGTTGTTGCTGGTGACGAGTGCCGTGATCTTGCTCGGTGGAGCTTCCCAGTCGACGCCAGCGGTGACGGCGATCTGCAATGCGACTCTGTTCGCGACGGCGGTGGGTGCCATCGGCATCATGACGCTCCTCGTCCCTGGGTTCACTCGCGGCAGTTTATCCGAGTTCCTCACCGGTCTCCCCAAGATCGGACATACGGTTGGGCGATTGATCGAATCGGTACGCATGTTTCGCAACCGGTACGACGTGATGGGACTGATCCTGTTGATGAGCATGGGAGTCCACACGTTGCTTGCGTTCTCGATTTTCCTCATTGCTCGCGGCCTGTTCGGCCAAACGCCGACTCTCGGCGAACACATGATCATCGTTCCGCTCAGCAACGTCGCCGGAGCCATTCCGTTTATGCCGGGTGGACTCGGAACATTCGAGTTTGCGATGGAGAAACTCTACACCTACGTACCGGCGAACGGGCCGGGCGACGTGATCGGAGTTCTCGTGGCGCTATCGTACAGAATCGTGACGATCGCGATCGCGGGTGTCGGCGTTGTGTTCTATTGGACGTCGCGGCAAGAAGTCCGAGAGGTCATGAACGAAGCGGAACACGCGGCCGTCGATGATGCCACCGCATGATGTCGCTTGGTGCCGATTGATATGTGGCGTCAAGTCGTCGGTTACGATCCTGGCACATCATCCGAAGTCACCGAGACCAATCCGCCATCGCGAACGACTGCGGGAGCATTCGCCGCTTCGACAAGATCGCAATTGAGAATCTCAGTCCGCGAGAAACCTTCGCTGCGGACTTGCGCGGCACCGTTGTTGCCGACCAGACATGCGATGATCTTCACGCGTGACGCACCTCCGACCGAAATGCCGCTGCGGCCATTGCCTCGGCACGTCAGCCCAACAAAGGTCGCATCAAATACGCTATCGTGCGCGTTCAGCCCATCAAGCTGAAATCCTTGGACCACCAGGTCTGAAATAACGACGTTGCGGGCTTCATACAGCGTGATTCCGACGGGCAGGGAAGTATGCGACAGCTCGTAATGGCTTGGCAGTTTGTCTTTCTCGACACAGAAGTACACGTAGCGGTCGAACAAACACCACTCCAGCGGTTGCAGCTTGGGAAAGCCGGCTTCACGATCCACGAATCGTCTCACCAGCGGCTTGTCGTCGAGAAAGAGGAGTTGAAAGCTGGTCCGAGGCGGGCGGAAGCGAAACACGTTGCCTTCGACATGCGTCCACGCGTCATCTGGAACCGGTGCCGATCCATCGAGCGTCGCTCCGTTGCCCACGATCGTGAACGGCCGTGTTGCAACTCCCGTGTGCTTGCCCGCCTGCAAAGTTACGCTTTCGCGATACGGCTCACCTGAATTCGCTAACACGATCCTGTCCGAACCTTCGGCCAATTCCAACGCGCGGCGGAATGATCGCACAGGTCCGCCCGCTCGGCCGCTGATCTGCTCGGTCGCCCCATCGCGTCGGTCATCGCCGGCCACATTGTCGACAAAAATATCCCTCCCGCTGGCCGTCGCGGAGATCAACAGCACCAGGAAGCTCGCGGGGTAATTGAATCTAAACATGTTAGTTTAGGAGTAATGGGAGAAATGCGTCGAATTGTCTTGCGGGGTTGGGATTGTCCTCAAGTCGAGTTGCCAAGTCAAGGAGAACTTGCGTAAAAAGATGGACTCGGGGAGAGATTCGTTCTTCTAGCAGGGAGTCGCTTGTGTCCGAGAAGCTCAACGTGAACGGTCAAGCCATCGAGTTGGTGCAAGGCGACATTACCGACCAATGTGTGGATGCCATCGTCAATGCCGCGAACAGCCGCCTGGCGGGTGGAGCTGGCGTTGATGGTGCCATCCACCGTCGCGGTGGTCCGTCGATCATGTCCGAGACGCGGCGGCGATATCCGGATGGCTGCCCGACCGGCTCCGCCGTGATTTCCGCGGCGGGTGATTTGCCCGCTCGCTTCGTCATCCACGCGGTAGGCCCGATTTGGCAGGGAGGCGATTCTGGTGAACCTGAATTGTTGGCGAGCACTCACCGACGCGGTCTTGAGCTTGCTGTCGAGCACGACTGTCACAGCATCGCATTTCCCGCGATCAGCACAGGTGTCTACGGCTATCCAGTGGACAAGGCAGCCGCGATTGCAATTGGCACGAGTGCTGAGTTTCTTGACGAATTCAGTAAACCGAGCACCATTCGATTTGTGCTATTCAGTCGCGACGCGGTGGAGGCATTCACGGCGGCGCTCCGATCCGTCAAGGTGTAGTAGCTCCTCACACCCAGATCTGCCGAGACATGCGGCATTCATGTTGCCACGCTCGCTGTGGTGCCGCGGAACATCACCGCTTCTCACAATCGGGAGTGCCTTGTTGCTCCGTGTCTCGCGAGCCGGTACGATCAACTCACCGCCTTCACCTGCACGGAGCCTGACCATGCCCGCTTTCATCGTTGATCGTCGCACGTCACACGCCCGCTTTGGACGACTTCTCTCGCTACTCGCTGTTGCGATACTTTGGCAACAGCCGCTGATCGCGGACGATTGGCCACAATTCCGCGGGCCGAATTGCTCTGGAATCTCCGCCACGACAAAGTCACTCCCCGTCGAGTTCTCGGACACGAAGAATCTGTTGTGGTCGGCCGAAGTTGGGGACGGAGTCGGCTGTCCAGTCGTCGCGGCTGGTCGCACCTTCGTCAGCGGCATGGTTGGCGACGAAACGATCCGGCTGTCCGCCTTCGACTCGGCCAGCGGCAAACCACTCTGGCAACGCGATTGGGCAACCGGCAAGTTGCCCGAAGTTCACATGACGAACAGTCACGCGAGCACAACACCAGCGGCGGATGCCGATCGTGTCTACTTCTACTTCAGCACAATCGGGCTCGTTGCGGTCGACGCCAAGACGGGCGTCGACGTCTGGCATCAGAAACTGCCCGCGCCGTTCTTCGTCTTCAAATGGGGGCCCGCGATGTCGCCCGTGTTGTACAAAGACAAGGTGCTGTTTTGCCAAGACGACGATCTGTTCCCGGCGTTCTACGCCTTCGACAAAAAGACGGGCGACGAACTGTGGAAGGACAATCGCGACGACATGGCGGTTAACTACTCGCACCCGGTGATCTGTCAGGCGGAGCAAGGCGACGAGATCGTCGTGGCGGGAACCGGTTTGCTGATCGGTTACGATCCAAACACCGGCGAGCGATTGTGGCAGGCGCGAACTCTCTTGCGCAACATCAAGACAACGCCCGTCAGCCAGGATGGGGCCGTGTATATCTCACTGCAGAGCAGCGGTATTGCGAACCAGTGGCTGGCGACGGCGGACCAAGCCGAGACAGGCAACAACGACGGGAAGTTGTCCAAGGCGGAGATGCAAGCATTTGTCGGCGAGATCAAAATCCCGGAGGTGTTCTACGAGAAGACCTTTGATCGAGGGGACGCGAATCAGGACGGCGTCCTCGAAGGGGCAGAGTTGGACGTCGCCTTCTTGAGCCCTGACAATTTCGCCGGTGCGACTTTTGAAGTCGAAGATCCGGCCAACGAGTTTGTCATGGCCGTGCGCGGCGGCGGGCGCGGCGACGTCACCGAAACGCATTTGCTTTGGAAGCACAAGACGAAGTACACCGATCATATTGTCTCGCCGTTTGTGCATGGCGGTCGCATGCTGTTGGTGAAGGGAGGCGGAATCACGACCGTGTTCGGAACCAAACGCGGTGAGTCGCTGCGCGGTGCCAAGCGGATCCCGAATGCCTGCGAGTATTTCGCCTCGCCCATCTACGGAGATGGCAAGGTCTATGTCGCCGGCGAGAACGGCATCGTGGTCGTGCTGAAGGACAGCGCCGATTACGAAGTCCTGGCGAAAAACGACATGGGAGACAGCATCGTCGGGACACCGGCCATCGCCGACGGGCGATTGTTCATCCGTACACGCTCGAAACTGCTCGCCGTTGGCCAGGAGTGATTTTCCGAGATTTTTCTCGATTTCGGAGAATCTTCGTGCCACGATGCGGAAGGCGTGACTCTATGACCATGAACAGGAGGAAGCTGCTGCCTGATGAGCATCGCGACATTGGACCATGATCGCTTCGCTGCCCCAGCACGCCGCGAAGATTTTGACTCGGACGAGGCGTTGTTACACGCCTTTGTCACGAGCCGCGATGACTTGGCGTTTGCCAAGGTGGTGACGCGTCATGCCGGTCTCGTGATGGGTGCGTGTCGCCGTGTGCTCGGCAACGAGCAAGATGCGGAAGATGCGTTTCAGGCCACGTTCCTCGTGCTCGCTCGAAAGGCCAGCTCGCTCCGCAGCGCAAAATCGCTGCCAGCTTGGTTGCACAAGACGGCACATCGGATCGCGCTGCGGGCTCGCGCCAACAAAGCTCGCCGCCGCGAGCAATCTCTCGAAACGGAAATCATGGTCGAAGATCACTCAACACTGCAACGAATCGCGACGGACCACGAACGGTTCGCGCTGGACGAAGAACTGAATCGGCTGCCCGATCGGTTTCGGTTGCCGCTGTTCCTGTGTTGTCTGGAAGGCAAGTCACGCGAAGAGGCCGCGCGGCAACTCGGCTGGTCCAGCGGTTCGCTCAAGGGACGTCTTGAGCGGGCGCGGCAATTGCTTCGCCGGCGGTTGATTCTGCGTGGTGTGTCACTGAGTGTCGCCGTGGCCTTAGTGTTGCGGTCGCAATCCGTGGTTCGTGCGGCAGTGCCTCCTGATGTCGTCGCTTCGACGGTCCAAGCCGGTATGCGCTATGCAGCCGGCCAGTCCCCAGTCGGTTATGTTTCTCCCAATGCCCACCTTCTTGCTAATTGGAGTCTACGAGTTATGTCAATCACATCCGCCAAGTTCATTGCCTGTGCCGTGCTGGTGATCGGCACCTTAACGCTTGGAAACGCCTGGACCATCGTGCCGGCTGCCGCTGACGGTAATGGCAGCAGCATCGCGCTCGAGCCAACGAATGCCGCCAGTCCCGAGCTAACATTCGTCGCCCTTCTCGATGACGAACGTGAGGATGGTGAGAAGCGTGAGGAACGCAAGCCAGAAAGTGATCGTCGCGAGGGTGCCGACGGTCGTGAGCGTGAACAACCGAAACGTGAGGGTGAGCCACGGAAAGAAGCCGAAGGGCAACGGCGCGAAGGCGACCGGCCGCGCGAAGGCGAAGCCCGTCGCGAAGGCGATCGGCCACGCGAAACTGACCAACGTCGCGAGGGCGAGCCGCGCCGCGAAGACTTCCGACCGAAAACGGACAATGAAGAGTTGCTCTACAAAATGATCTTGCAACTTCGCCGCGAAGTGGCCGAGCTGCGCAACGCCTTGCGGTCACGCGATGGTGAAGTGCGACGCGAAGGCGGCGAGCGAGATCAACCGCGCCGCGAAGGTGACCAGCCGCGTCGTGAAGGTGCTGACCAGCCGCGCCGTGAAGGTGATCGGCCACGTGCCGAGAGTGATCGGCCGCGTGAGCGAGATGGCGAGCGACCCGCACCTGCAACAGAAGCCGAACGCCGCGACACAGACAAGCCTTAGCCTGCATTTCTCATCACATCGGAAAATGTGGAGGGGCATCGGCGTAGCGCGGCGTTTTTTTGAG
>JAQBZB010000149.1 GCA_027622275.1 Planctomycetota bacterium
CACAAAACACGGAAGGTGCTGATACCCTGTAACTTAAATCGAGTCAAGGCAACTCAAACAGCCGAAATAGTACATAGTGAACTGTGTTTCAGGCAGTGACCAGTCCTGAGCGGCCCGCCATTGGTTGCGACCCATCACGCAAACGTGGACGGGCGGATCTTCCAGCAGTTGATGGCAAACAAGCAGTTCGCGTCAGCGGTGTCGATGCGAAGCCAAAGCAAGAGGGGCGATCGCTGTGCTGGCCAATGGAACGAGCAAGCTTGCCACGCCGAGCGCTGCAACCGTGAGAGGGAGCGCGGGCGCTGTTTTCAGGAACATCGCAATCGTTGTCGAAACGTAGATCACCCACAGGCAGAACATACAGACGAACAGTCGCTTGCCGAGAAACCCCGACGAGAGAGCCTTTCGCACGGCAAGGTAACTGCCAACGACGATTGCAATGGTCAGTACCCAGCCTTCGGCGAGCCACAGATAGCGAACGGTCCAATCGTGCTCGAAGTCCCCGATGGCGAGGGCGATGTGGGCGACCACGGCAAAAAATACACATGCGAATAGCCTGGGATGCAAAGGGACCCACATTCCAAACGCAAAGAGAAACGAGCTGCTGCTGATATAGAGCAGCGCGACATTACATCCACCCGCGATCCACCAATGAACGGGGACGTCTCCTACGGCCTGCGAAATGGTTTGGCCGAGTTGCACCCACAACGGCCAGTCACCCGACAGCGCGGCGTGTGCTCCGGCCGCCAGTCCCATCCACAGCCAACCGACCAGCGAACACGATGCGATGACCAACAGCTTGATCGCAATCAGTTGGTCGTTCTGGAGCGCCCGAGTCGCGTCAAAAGCGGAAAGCTGCAACGCTCCCTGCTTGTGCCGCAAACCGATCGCCCCATCTGCACCGATCATTTGGTAAACCAGCGGACTGAACCCAACTGCGACGAGCCAGACCCACGGTGCTCCTCCCAAACCTGGATCAACGCGCGACACGAACGTGACAAGCAAGAACGGAACCAACGGAGCCAACAGGCTCAAGACAAGTAACTTGACACCGAATCGCCGCATCTCATACCAGCACTGAGCGACAAGCAGGCTGCGAAACGGCTGCTGTCGACGATGACTTCCCGGCCATGGAATGTTGAGGCCGCGCCACCGTCGTCGAAGACCGTCAAGCTGCCACCGGTCGCCATGTCGTTGCCGTTCGACTGCGACGACGGTCACGACCATCGCAATCGCCGGAACGGCCAGCAATACGAGGTACTGATACCAAGCAAAGTCGAAGTAATCGGGCTTTCCGATCTCCAACAGAAAAGGATCAGGATTGCCACTCGGCAGATGATACATAGCCGCCGACGCGATCAGCCCGCCAAAGAACGCGACTAGTCCAATCGCCTTGCCGATGCTCGTCGCGGGCGACCAGGCGACCGCGACAAGGCAAGCGGCCGCGCCAGCACTCAACATCGCAGGTCCGACCAATGGCACGGAAAGCCCCATCAGCCAACTGAACAGTATTGCCGGCAACAGGTAGCAGAGCGGGGCAACGATCACGATGAACAACATCGGTATTGCAACCATCCGGGCCGTCGAGATCGGTCGCGTGAAACCGAGGCGGAAACTGAAACCGATGTGCGTGGTTTCAAATGTATTCCGCCAGGACTGCGAGAAAGCACTCATCGCCGTCGACCACATGACGAAGATGCCGCACAACACGTGCGCTGTTCCCTCGTCAGAGTTCTTCGCGAAGAAGGTGGCACTGTACAGCAGCAGTACGATGGCAAACTGAACTCCCACGACCATGAGCAGTTGGAGTCGGCTCGTACGCCAGAGTTCCCATAACACGGCTTGAGTTGGAGTACGCATCCATCACTCCTGCAAAGTGGTAAGTCGATCTCGCCCCACGCGCGCGACAAAAATCTCTTGCAACGACGCGCCGCGAGAATGTGTCACCTCACCACCACATGTCTTCACCGCCTCGTGGACATGCTCGGCCGCACCATGGCACACAACTTTCCACGTGTTCCCTTGACGCTCCGCCGAGAGGATGCCCTCGATCGGCCGTAGCTCGTTCCGGGCAACGGCAAACCGCAGCGTCACAAGATGGTGCTGTTGCTTGATGTCATCAAGGCTCCCCTCGAGGACGAGCTTGCCATCGTCGACCATGAACACATGATCCGACATCTGTTCGACTTCATCCAACAAGTGAGACGAGAAGATCGCTGTCCGTCCATCCTCTGCGACCGTGCGAACGATCGCATTCAAGATATCCCTCCGGACGACTGCATCGAGGCCCGTCGATGGTTCGTCCAAAAGAAGAAGTTCGGGGCGATGAGCCACCGCCGCAATCAGCCCGGCCTGCGCTCGCATCCCCTTGGACAGCTCCTTAACCTTCTTGGCTGGATCGAGCCCAAACAGTTCGAGTAACTCGAGACCGTAGGCTTGATCCCAGTGTGGGTGGTATGCTCGGGTGTATCGCATCAGTTCGTCGATCCGCATCCACTCCGGCAGGTCCCGTTCTTCCGACAGATAGCCTATCCGCTGCAGCACATCGACCGGATGTTTCACTGGATCTAGACCAAAGACTCGCACGACCCCCTGCTTCGCCCGCAGCAGACCGAGCAGATGTTTGATGAGTGTTGTCTTGCCCGCACCGTTCGCACCAACCAAGCCATACACAAGTCCCGATTGCACTTGCAGACTAAGGCCGTCAAGAGCCGTCGTCGTTCCAAACCGACGCGACAGATCGCGGACTTCAACCACACTATCCGACATCGCTGTTCTCCTTGAAGAGCACCTTGGTGAGTACCTCCTGCCGCGACCGAAGCAGTTCCATCACCTCTTCAAAAGTGAAGTTTAGCTGGCTCGCTTCGGCCAGCAGCGCGTCGGCACGCCGCGACAGAATCTTCTTCTGCTCCTTCCTTGCCAGACGCGAGGTGACCTCCGCCACATACGTTCCCGCTCCTCGGCGCTTGTAAACCAATCCTTCGGACTCCAATTCGCCGTAGGCTTTCACAATCGTGTTGGGTGGGGAGGAGGCAACAGGCCGCGGAGGCGAAGTCGCTGGCCTTCAGCGCCGAATCTTTGGCTCGTTTTCTCGACTGTCGTTGGCGAGCCGTTCGGGATTGGCTTTCCCCACGAGTAGCAGCTTCCCCTTTCGCATGAAATACGGAGCCTCGGCGAGTACCTCGTATCCATCCGGCATCTCGTCCCGCAGAAACGGCAGGTAATGGTCGGACGTGATGATCAAGCAGTCTTCCGGCCGCTTTAGTAAGTCGTCAACCGAGAGAGAGGGCTTTGGCAGCCATTTTCCATCCTTGTCGATCCAAGTTGGGTTGGGTATGCACACGTCTTTGACAATCAGTTCGTCAATTGGGCGTTCGCCGTAAAAGATCCAGCTCGGTTCGAGCAGCCCATACGAAGCGACGTTCACGTTTGCTCCACGGGCGGCGATCGCCTCCAGCAGAACTTCGTTGTGTTGATGGCGATCAACGCGTCTCGCGGCACCGCCAAACAGAAGTGTCGTGAACAAGACCGCCGCGCCAGCGAACACATATGCAGCGCGACGCGGCTGGTTCCTCTCGGAATGCACGAGCGCGACCACACCTGCGATTAAAGGAATGAGGCCGATCACCCCCAGCCATTCATCGCCCGGCAAAAATCGATGGGCCGCGATGGGAACTCCGACCAGAAACACCACACCGACGAGCGACGTGATTCCAAACGCTGCTCGAAACCAGTGCCGCGAGGTCGCGAGGGCACTGCGAGTCCAACGATCGACGAAACAGCCCGTGACCAAAGCGAGTGCCGGGTAGCAGGGCGTGACGTAGCTCGGCAACTTCGTTTTGGCGAACGAGAACAGGCCGACGTAGACACCGACCCAACACGCCGCAAAAATGTAACCATTCGTCCACTTCGTGTTTTCTTTACCGTGCCTGATGGTGTCGAGAATCACCGGCACCGCGAATACCGACCAGGGAAAGAAGCCGGCGAGAATTGCGACGGGATAGAACAGAATCGATCCGTTGTGTCCTTCCATCGCATAGGTTGCCCGCCCCAGGTTGTGCTCGAGAAAGAAACCACGAAGGAACTCCCCGTCGGTTCGGATGCCGACCCAAATGTACCAAGGCAGCGCCACGGCTAAGGAAATCCCTAGCGCCGACAGTGGTCGCATCGACCAGCAGGTTCGAAGAAAATGCCGAGGTGCGAAACAGCTGGCGGCGCGTTTTAGCTTGAACCAACGCGCACGTTGAGACGGTTCAACATCAACGGTTGGCAGACGCGTCACGAGCAGGAACATACCGATCACAGCCGTTGGCAGAACCAAGCCAACGGGACCTTTCGCGAGCATGGCGATTCCCATGACGCCATACATTGCCGCGGCACTGCGCCAACCGAGAAAGAAGCGCCGGGACTCGTGAAGGCGTGAGTCGGATACCTCGCCGCCAGGGAAGGTGCCCAACACGTACAGCGTTATGGCGAGTGTTGAAAAGAAGATCAGCGGCGAATCGGGGGTCGCCGCGCGTCCTGCGACGTCAAACATCAGCACGGTGGCAATGATGATTCCGGCCCAGGTCCCGACGCGATCGTCGAACAGACGCCGTCCGATCACATAAGTGCAAAGCGATGTTCCCACGGCCAGTACCGCCGACCAGAACCGAGCCGAGAATTCGTTCACGCCAAACGCGCTGTAAGCGGTCATTATCAACCAGTACAGCAGGACCGGCTTATGCGTCCGCAGCTCGGCGTTCATCACGGGCGTGACCCAGTCACCGCGAGCTTGCATCTCTGCCGCGCACTCGGCATTGCGCGGCTCGTCGCGATCCCAGAGTCGCGGCCCGCCGAGATTCGTGAACATGACAACACTCGCAACCGCGGCGACAAGCGTCACCTGTCGTAGCGTCTGGGGCATGAGGAGTCCTTTCCCCGGTGTTTGAGCCGTGCGCGATCTAGTGCTTTGTCAGGACTAAGAGTTGGGGTTGTCTATATCAGCCGCTACGCGATAGCGTGCGGTTCTCGCGATAGCGTGCGGTTCTCGCGAGAAAACCGCTGGCTATCGCCAAGCGGCTAATCCCAAAATCAAGCTTTGACAAAGCACTAGTCACCTGTGAGGGTGGGCAGTTTATAGGAGACGCGAGTGTCGAGCAACGTCAGTCGAAATGTTGGGTCGCGGGAATTGGGCGGAAACTGCGACGCATCGTAAATCGATCTTTGGAAAGACGATTGCCGGTGGTAACCTGCTCGCCGCTGTCTGTTTGCACTCCGTTTACCGAGTTCAGAATGTCACCACCTTCCGACAGGCGATTCTACGCAGTGGGAGCGATTCTATGGTTACTCGCCGCTGCCTCGGTCTTCACTCTCGATGGTCCGCTGGCACGATATGACGTCAGCAATGCTCCGGGAGATTTGCGCCGACTCGTGCAGTTGTCCGAAGTGTTCGCACACGGGATGGGCGTGGGCATGATTCTCGTCGCGCTGTGGGTGCTGGACCGCGACCGCCGGCTCCATATCCCGCGAGTTGCCTTGCTGGCGTTCTTGCCCGGTATCATCGCGAACGTGTGCAAGCTGCTCGTCACCAGGCATCGTCCGAGGGCGTTCGATTTGAATAGCGCTGCGGTTGATTCGTTCGCAGGAATCCCAGGCAATGCGGGCTTGTCAGAGTTGCAATCGTTCCCGTCCGGGCATACGGCAGCGGCCGTGGGATTGGCACTCGCGCTCAGCTGCCTGTACCCTCGCGGGCGGGGATTGTTTGCCGTGCTGGCGGTGTTGGCCGCGGCGCAGCGGGTCTTGTTCGATGCGCATTTCCTTAGCGACACGCTCGCGGGTGCCGGCATCGCCTGCTTCGTGGCGGCAGTTCTGCGCGATCGGCTGTTCTGGGACGCCCGTCGCTGGACCCAGGGCATTTGATGGTTTGAATGTGGGCAATATGTAGGATGGACCTCCGGTCCGTCCCCGCTCGCTTTCCGCTGAAAAATGGACGGACTGGAAGTCCATCCTACGACGGGGGCAACGCCGCAGATTGAATACAACAAAAGCCCTGTCGCTGGACGACGTGTTAGTTGCCTGGAATCCGGAGTTGCTGCTAGACTGAATCTCGTCACAGGGGTGTGGTCAGGCCATCGACGGCCTGGAAGAGGAGAGATCGAATGTACGGACTCGTGCTTCTTATTGCCTTTGGTGCCGACGCGGCTGAATCGCCGGCAAGTCAAGACCCAACGTCTCAGCATCGTCCCTATCACGAGATCAATCGCGAACTCCGCGAGAACCTGCGGCGCGAAGCGACTGCTCGAACGAAACCCGAACGGGCCGCGGCGATTTATCAACTGACGGTTATCTACAGCGAGTTGAAACGCGATCCACGGTTGTTCGAGAGTGAGACGTTGATGTCTTACAAAAACCGGCTGTGGGGACGATTGACGAAGGTCAAGCGAGATCTGCAACGCGAATTCGATCGAGCCGACGAAGATGTCACCGCCGATGCGAAAGCCGCCGAGTCGGTCGACGAGTTGACGGCAGGGCTGACTGATTCGTTGAGCCTCGTTGGCTATTCCGCGGGCGGCCCCGCCCATCTGCTCTCTCAAGCTCGTGGGAGCGGCGGGGGCGGTGCGGTTCCCGACTACGGTCCCGGACTTGTCGCCCTGATCGAGCGGACGATCGCCCCCGAGTTTTGGGACGTCGCGGGCGGCCCCGGCACGATCTTCTACTATGCACCCCTGCGGGTGCTCGTCGTGCGGGCGACGAGTGAAGTGCATCACGATCTCGGCGGCGTGCTGGGCGGGATCCGCGCTGCGGGTAGGTGATCCTCGCGACTGGATGATTCACGCCTACATTTCTCGCCAACAAGAAAGAGCTTCCGCATCCAAGTGGCGCGGAAGCTCTGGTACATCGTTGAAGTTGCGTTACTAACGCTTACGCCAGATCTTCACCTTTGTCGTACGTGCTGAGCACGTCGGCGGCGAGTTCGTCGAAGTCAAACAGTTCATCGTCACCGAGCAGTTCGTCCAACGCGGAGCTGATCGGATTGTCCGCCGAGTCCTCGTAGTCGAACAAGTTGTCCGACTCGAAGGCCAGCAGCGAATCGATCGACGACGACGCCTCATCATCCTTGGCGGTGTCGGCGTCTCTGTCGGCATCGTCGAGCAACGCGAACAAGCCTTCCAGCTCGGTGGCTGCCGAAGCGACCGGCGCGAAGACGATTCGCATCGTGTCAGCAGCCGCCAGGAACTGGCCGTCGGCTACTTCAATGACATCGCTGGAACTGGCCACGAACGTATTCACCGACGTTTCTGTCGTCGGCGTCGTGAACACAGCCGCTCCTTCTCCTTCCGCCTGGATGAAGTTGTTCGCGGCCAGGTAGTTGAAGATGTTCAGCACGTCGATCGGTGAAATCGTACCGTCACCGTTGACGTCCATCAGCCGCTCGACGCCGGTGAAGGCCGGTATCGGCCCGCTCTTGTTGATCTTGTTGATCACAATCAACGCGTCGAGCGGAGTAACGTGACCATCTTGGTTCACATCGAGCCGGTTAAGGATGTCGGTAACTTCCTCTTCGGTTAAGTCGACAACGCCGCCGGTCGCCGGTGGATCAAAGTTGCCGATAATCGGAATCGAGAAGGACGTACCGAGTTGCATGTACAAGTCTTTGCCAAACGGCACGGGCTTGAATGGATGATCCAAGGTATTGACGGTCCCCGGATTGCGATTCGTACCCGTGAAATCGTTCGACACCAGGAAGAACCACTCGGCACCTTCATTGGGCGCGATGCCGGACAGGTCAGGCGACCACAGGCCGATGTCGTCGATGCCGTCTTGGTCCAAGTCAGCGGCCAACGGCCTTTCGCGAGTACCGATGAAGCCGAAGTTGATGACGGCGTCGATGTTGCCGTTCAGGCGCGGATTGCCCGGCAGCGGACCACTCGCGGCACCGGCACCGCTGAGATCGAATTGGAACTGGTCATTGGACCAAGTTCCCAAGTCGTCGAGCCCGTCACCGTCGAAGTCACCAACAATTGGGAAACCACGCATGGCGGTGACGATCGCACTGGACGCATCCAATTGGAAGTCGCCGTTGATGTCGAAGTACCAGGTCGTCCCGGTGAAGATACCAACTTCGTCACCCGATGTCGGAGCAAAGTTGCCGGCAACCGGCAGACCGTTGAAGTTGATGCCGACACCCGATTGATTATCGGAAACACCGTTGCCGTTCGTATCAATCAGATCCGGCACTCCGTCGTTGTTGCCATCGACGAGGAACCGCCACGCCCCGGCGGAACCTTGACCGACGCTGCCGTAGACGGCCAGCTTGTCGAAGCCATCCGCCGACCCATCATCCCCGGTACCAAGGAACCCGTCCGGGCCTGGATCGCGGAAGTTACCTGCGAAGAAGTCATCGCTGGTGAAGGCGCGATCCGTGCCGGGATTACCGTTGCCGAACGTGTAGATGATGTCGCGGTTCACGAAATCAGCGTTGCGCGGATCGATCGTCTCGTTGCCGTTGATGTCAACCCACACGGTCCCCGAAGCCCACACACCAAGTTCCGGCCGGCTGTCGATCGTGAAGCGGGCATTGAAGTCGTTGCCCGGGATCAAGTCGCCGCTGGGGAACACGAGCGTGGTCGAGTCCTCGGGCTCGATCGTATCCATCTCGCCGTCCAAGGCGTTGCCGGAATGATCGGTCAGCGCATCGCGAATGATCAATGTATAGCGGTCGTCGGGCAGCGGCGCGAAGAACGTGAAGATGATCTCGCCCGTCGCGACGCTTCCGCTGTTCACTACGTCAGACCGGAAGATCACGGACTGGATCGGGATGATGCCGTTGTAATCGCCACGCACCTCGAAGTATTCCGGCTCGAGCGGCGACTCGCCGACACCGATCAGCTGGCCCGTCGCCGGATTCACGGTGACGACCGGAGTCTTGAGTGCCGGATAGAGGAACGAAGCTGGTGCGCCTGGCACCCGAATCGGCAGGTCTTCGATATTGACCGTAATGCTCGGCGCGAGCGGAGTCGGTCCGTTGACCGACGGCTTCGGATCGAACAGGTCGTACTGCGGCTGGCCGGTGATAAACACGGCCGGCTCGGGGCCTGCCGGGTTGAAGACGCGCGGTCCTTGCGTGTCGATGAAGATCTCTAAAAACTGAGCAGTCTGGATATTGCCGGCCACGTCTTCGGCGTTGACCAGAATCCGCCGCAGTCCGTCCTTCGGGAAGCCAAGCAGCGTGTCGTTCAAATTCACGACGGAAGTGATTTCCCATTCACCGTTCGGCTGATTGCCGGTGGCATTCCCGAATTGGTTGTTGCCGTCGAACGGCTTCGTGGTGGTCTCACCCAGGAAGACATCGAGGTTGTTGACACCGTTGTTCGGAGTCAAGTCGGCATACAGGCGAATCACCGTATTCGCTTCCGCGAGTCCCCAGAATGTTGGAGTGCGGTCGCTGGTGATGCGATCCGAGAAGGTGCCTTCCATGAGCGGATTGCCCGTGTCGCTATCGGGATGCAAGCCGTCGGTCGAGAGCGTTTGCAAGCCGAAGAAGACCGGCGGGTCGATCGTGTCGACAACGATCTCCAGCGACTGGCTGCGGTCACCAAAGCCGGTTTGACCCGGTTGGACGCCGGCTGCCGCGGCCGTATCGGAAGGATCGATGATCTGGACGCGAGCCGAGATGAAGTGGCTGCCGTCGATCAACGCGTTGGGGAACGTGAAGCTGTAGACGCCATCGGCCGTCTTCGTCGCATAGCCGATCGGAATCTCGGGAACGACACCCGGTTGTTGCGGCGTGCCTTCGTCGAAGATCGCGATGCGGTAGCCCGGAGCCAGCGTCTGGTTCTGGAACGGAATTGTAATCAACTGGTCGGGCGGGTTGTTGGTCAGCGTCGTGCCGTCGTTGCCTTGGATATCTTTCAGCAAGATGTTGTCGTCCAGCCGGAAGGTGATCGTCGGCGTGCTGTCGCAGGTGATGTTATCGAAGTGCGAACGGCCCGTATCGCTGTTGCTCGACGGATTCGGTTGCGTATCGCAGTTGTATCCGTTGAACACCGGCAGGTCGTCCAGCTCGATGTCGTAAGGCACGGGCGGCGCTTCGTTGAGGATCGTCACATCGTAGCCGTTGATCACATCCGTCGTCCCGCCGTAGACATGCAAGTAGTACGTCTGGCCCGCGACTGCGGGAATGCGGACGCGCTCGTTTTGATCGCCGGTGCCTTCGTTGCTGCCAAACGCTCCGGTGCCGCCGATGACATTGCCCGCGGCGTCCAAGACTTCGATGTTGATGTTGCCGTCGCCGGGGACCAAGGCGTTCATGTCGTTGAAGTAGACCTGGAAGTCCAGCGTGCCGTTGGTCTCGGCCACGACTCGGAAGTAGTCATGATCCTCGGGGACGCCCGGATGTTCATCGAGGTTCGGGAAGATCTCGGCGTTGGTGATCTGCAGGCTCTGGCCGGCACCCACGTACGCCGAGTTCGTGCGGAACTCGTTCGGCTCGTTCAAATCGGGGCCCATCACCGTGATGTTAGGATCGCCCGTGTTGCGGTTGTTCTGCGCGGTCGAAGTATCGAAGTTCGCCGAGACGACTTCCACGTTTTCGTAGGAGACGCTAGGACGACGAGCGCTCGCGTTGAACGGCAGCACGTTGCCGGCATCCGACGTTCGGCTGCGGTGAATCACGACGTAGTCGTCCGCATCACTGAGGAACGCGCGGGTTCCATCCGCGTTTAGGTTTGTAATCACCAAGGCGTCCGAAGCACGCGGCTCGCCGCCATCGATATTGACGTACAGGCCATTGCCGACCGCCGGTGCGGATGCCACCCAGAACGTATCGTCGCCGTCGCGGCCCCGCGCGGTGATCGTTTCAATGATGCCCGCCGTGCCAATCGCACTCGTGCCATCGTCCAGCGTCACATCGCGCCACAGCGTTCCGGCGGCTGCAAGGAATGGCAGCACTTCGACACTCGCCGTGCGGAGCACACTATCGACGCGGATCAAGTCGCGGCCGCTCGTGCCGTTCAGTTCGACCTTGTCCGCGAAGCCGCCGGCACCGCCGGTGATCGTGAACGAGTTGGTGCCTTGCGGCACGTTGTCGAAGTTAAAGACCGTCGCAATTCCGTCGGCGGTCACCGTACCGGAATCGGTCGACAGCGGCGTGTAATGAATCACGTCGTCCGTCCGCGTGCCGGCGATCACCAGGTCGTTGCTATTGGCGTCGATGTTGGCGGTCTCGATGCCAGACAGCGTGACCACGCCAAGTCCTTGCTGCGTGATCGTCTGAACAACCAAGTTGGCAGGCGTTGCGGGATCATCCAGTTCGACAACCACTCCGTTCGGCCCGGGATCGTTCGGATCGACAGCGAAGTTCAAGACATCGCTCGCGCCCGGCCCGTCGCCTTCGACGCGGATGTCGATGCCGAGTTGCGGCCAGATGTAAAACACGTCATCGCCGTCGGCACCACGCAGCGTGTAGTCTTCGACATTCGCCGTGAGTACCGGAATGTGATCGGTGAGCGTGCCGCCCACGAATCCGACGAAGTGCCGCAGAACGATCGTCGAACTTCCTAGGGTGACACGGAACGTGTCACTGAAGCCGGTGCCGTTATAGACGACGCGGTCCTGGGCGCCGGTTTGACCGTTAAGGGTCAGATTGGTGAGCCCTTCGTAGCTCACGGCAAGCGTGTTGTTGACACGGACTGCACCCGAGTTAGTGCGTTCGCCGGGAGTGTGCTCGATCCAGTCGTCGCCTGCGGCAACACCATCGCCCAACACGGTCAACGTGTCGTCGCCTTCGCCGTCGTAGAGGAAGATCTCGGTATCGACCAGCGTGATCACACTTGCGGCAACCGGCAGCGTGACCGTGCCGGCGTCGGCGCCGGTCGGCAGGTAAGTGGCCGCCGTTTCGGTGGTAAACGTGTTGATCTTGACGGTATCGCTGCCGTCGCTGGGCAGATCGCCGTCGAGTGTCACGTTGATGCCAAAGGCCGCGACGGCCGACTCAAACACCAGGTCGTCATCACCCGCCTTGCCCTGCACCGTCACGGAATCCGCGTCGGTGACCGAGAAGGTTGGGCTATCGTTGACTGAGAAGTCGAAGTCGCCTGCGCCGGTCGTGCTGATGGTGATCTCGTCGTCGTCGTTGGTGCCGCAGATCGCCATACCCAACGGATTGTTGATCGAGCCGTTCTCGATGTGGTCGTAGCTGATCGTCTCGTTGGTACCGACGTCGATGCCGCCTTCGTCGCCTTCCGCGCCGGGGAAGAACGTCGTGTTCAGGTTGCCGGCTTGGACGTTGATCGTGTCGCCCGTATTGCTCGAACCAATTGGGTCGCCACCGTCGATGAAGATCGGAATCGAGCCGGGTGTAACGTTGAAAATGTCGTCGCCTTGGAGGCCGTTGACCGTAACGGCTTCGATTGCTTCGCTTGGTGCACCACTGTTATAGGTGACTGTGCCGCCCGGCGTCGTCGTTGCAGTAGCAGAGACGGTGATCGTCTCACCCAGCGAAGAACCGTACACAACAACAGTGTCTTCGCCGCCACCACCGTCGATGTCGACAGTTCCCGTACCGAAGTAGTTAACCGTCGGATCCGTGTCGTTGGCCCGTGCCGTACCCGTGGTGCCGCCTAGCGGCGTGACTTCGATCGTGTCGTCGGCAGTTGTACCAATGATCTTCAGGGTCTGGCCGGTAACATCGGGGTTCACGGCCTCCAAACCAGTGTAGGCAATTGGGCCGCCGTAGCCCGTGATTGTGCGGCTGGGCACGATGTTTAGAAACACCTCAACGGCCGCTTGCGCGTTGAAAGCGAACAGCTTGTCGTCGTCGTCGCCGTCGCCGCCATTCACAACAATCAACCCGTAGGTGTTATTACCGTTAACCACAAAGTCATCCTCGCCGTCAAAGGCGTTAACCTCGACGAATGGCAAGGTCGTCGTCTCGACCGTGGCTCGGAAATTGAAGAAGACTTCGTTATCAGAGCCCGCCGTGCCGGCCCGGATCGAGAAGAAATCGTTCTCGTTGGTCCCATTAACGGTGGCCCTACCGCCACCGGAACCGGTCAGGTCAATCGTTTCGCCGACACCGTAGCCAAACAGGTTGACTGGCGGATCATTGTCGGTCAGCACGGTCGCCTCGTCGGTTTCCGCACCCGGGTTGACCGTGTAGTTGGCCGAACCGGTGAAGGCGACTTCCGCGCCCGCCACGGTCGTGGTCAGCGAAATCCTTTCGATCGTACCGTAAGTGACCGGAACAGGTTCGGCACCGGTGATCGTATTGGTCGCCGTGGCGATCGTCACGGTGTTGCTGGCATCCAGATCGTTGAGCACCAGCCTATCGCTGGCGGTCGGATCATTGCCGTTGACCGTGATACCAGCCAAGAGGGCTGGCGTCGTATCGTTGTTCAGCGAAATCACGTCATCGCCGGCTCTGCCGTTGAGCGTCAAAATGACTTTGTTGCCGAACTCAATCGTCTCGAATCCGTCCACTGAGACCAAGCCCGTGTTGACACCGGCTGGATTGATGGCGTTGGCGATACCGCTGTTCGGTCCCGCCGTGTAATTGATCGCGTTGTCGGCGTTCGTTCCGTTGACCACAAGATTGGCGGCTGGAATGAGATCGACGACGGGTTCGAGGTTGAGGAAGTCGATGGTCATGCTGGAGTCGTACGTCAAACGGCCTTCGGTCACAGCCGCGCCGGGCGTATAAGTCGTGGTCACCACAGGCGTCGCAGGCGTTCCGCGAGCGATCAGCAGATCGTTGCCCAGCCCGCCATCGAACGTGATCGGAACACCGATCAGGTCGGCTGCACCAACATCGACCGTCAGCCAGTCATCGCCGCCCAGCGAGTTGACTTGCAAGCGGCCAGTCAGCGCGTTGGTGGCCGTCACGACCACTGGCGTGCCGCCTTGTATGCCCTTGTTATCGGCCACCCGCACGGCCGCGCCCGTCGGACGCGTTACTACGAATCGGTCGTTGGCGTTGCCAGTGCTACCAGCACCGTCCACGCCTTCGATGACCAGTGTATCCGTGCCGCCCAAATCGGCCGTGTAGTTGGCTTCGATCGCACCGCTCAGGAACCACGTTGCAAACGTGACAACGTCCGCACCGGCTTGCCCGACGATGGTGAAGGTATTCACACTTTCAAATTCGATGTTGGGCAAGCTGTCGCTGGTCACCAGGTCGGCGTTGTTGCCGCGTTCGACTCGGGCGGTGTTGTCCCCGGAGCCGAGTTCGACGATCAGCGTATCGGCGTCGTTGCCACCATTGAATGTGATTAGCTCGATACCTGTCACATCGATTGCGTCCGCCGCATTCGGCTTCAAGCCGACGATATCTTGATCATCGCTCTCCGTCGCGTCCGGCCGGATCGTCAGGGCTTCCGTCAAACCGCTGTCGCCCGTGATATTCAAGCTGTCGCTGCCATCGCCGTTGCCGTCGCCATAGATTCCGAAAGTGCCCGTGGCGAGGACTTGCGAAGCCAAATTGATGTTGTCGTCGCCTTCGCCGGCTCGGATTTCGTAGTTCTCGACGTCGTTGGTGGTCACGGTGACGTGCGGCCCGAATCCATTGCTCAAATCGACAACGATGTCGTTCGAGGCGGTGAAACTCAGCTGCAGCGTGTCCGACTCGCGCGTCCCATGGACGACGGCCGTATCGTTGGCTCCGGTTCCGTTCAGCACTGCCGTGCCGTCGGCTCCCAGGTTCTCGTAATTAATACGCAGCCGCGTTGTTGCCAACGTCTGGAGATCGATGCGTCCGGCATCCGCGACCGTGCCTGGCGTGTGGACAAACCGTCCGGCACCACTAACGGTGAGCGTCTCATCATCCGACTCGCCGTCGTAGATCAGACTCTCGACGCCGATCACATTTATCGGGGCTTGGCCGAGCAGTTGCAGCGTGCCGCCGTCCGCGGCATTGGGCGTCCAGGTCGGCATGTCGTCGATCCCGTCAACGCCGGTAACTCGCAACTCGTCGCTCCCCGCGGTCGGCAAGCTGCCGTCGACGGTGAACGTGACACCCAGCGCGTCCACATTAACGTCGATCGTGAAGTCGTCGTCGCCCCACTTGCCGAGCAAGTTCAGCGAGGCGACTCCGATGTACCTCACGACAGGCCCTTCGTTCACCGCAACATTGACTTCGTTAGCCGCCACGCCTTGGGCCGTGATGTCGTCGTCGTCCTGTGTTCCCATCACCGTCGCAACCAAGTCGTTGCCGGTTGGATCGGTGACGGTAGCTGCCTCGATATGGTCGAAGCTGACAGGCGCGTTGCCGTCGAGAACGAAGCCGCCTTCGTCGCCTTCCGGACCGGGGCTGAACATCGACGTTGTATCCGCGATCAAGTTCAGCCGGTCGCCGGTCACACCGATCGGGTTGCCGCCGTCGATGAAGACTGGGATGTTCGGATCGGACGTGACGGTGAACGCATCGTCACCCTGTTCGCCGAAGACTTCCAGCGTTTCGGTTTCGGCGTTGATGAAGTTGACGGTTTCCAGGACTCCGTCCGAGATCACACCGGCTGGCACGTTGACCGTGATGGCGTCGGCATTGGTCGTGTAGCGGACCTGCAGCACGTCGTCGCCGCCTTGCTGGTCGACGGTGAACATACCGCTGTTGGTGAAGTTCACCGTGGGAGCCGCGTTGTTATTGACCAGCGTGCCGGCGTTGGCACCGGTCGGCGTGACGACCGTGTGGTCGTCGCCCGTCCCCGTGTTCACCGTCAAGTCGGCGGTGGCCGCGTCGACATTGGCCGTCTCGATGCCGGTGTAGTTGACAGAACCGAAGCTCGTTTCGGTGATCCGCTGCAAACCCAGATCGACGGTCACCGGGTTGGCACCCGAACCCGTGAAGTTCAGCACGTCGCTGCCGCTGCTTGGGTTGCCACCCTGAACTTCCATCCCAGCGTCGAAGGGGTGATCGCCAGGCACGTTAAACGTGTCGTCGCCGTCGCGACCGATCATTCGCAGGAAGGTGACACCCGGTGTCGAGATCGGCAGCGTCACCGGCACATTGAAGGCGGGCTTGACAATCTGAACCGTGCCGTCTGCGGCTAGGTCAAACTGGTCGTCGTTGTCAGTACCGATGACATCCAAGCCATCCGACCTTGTGCCAGCGAAGTTGGCGAACGTCAAGCTGCCGCCGGCCCCGAGATCCTCAAAGGCCAACGGAACGAGGGCTTCACCCGCGGCGAAGCCATCCGCCGTAATCGTGCCCGAGTCGACATTCGCGCCCGGGTTGAACGTGATCTCTGCGCCGCCCGAGGGGCTGGTGTAGGTGAGGGCGTCGTCTCCGCCGTGGCCGTTGATAACAAGTCTTTCGGAGGAATTGACCGACACGATGGCGACCGCCTGAACTCCGGTCACCGTCGTCGAGTCGGTGGTCAGCGGGCTGACGTTGATGGCGTCCGCCGCCGTCGAGCCGTTGATGATGACTGTGTCGCTGGCCGTGGGATCGTCACCGTTGACCGTGATGCTCTGCGTCCCACCGTTGGACGTGAATCCCGTGGGGTTATTCAAATTGACGACATCGTCACCAGCGCCAGAGTTGATAACCAAGTTGTCCTTGTTGTTGAACTCGATCGTTTCGAAGCCGTCGACCGAAACCAGACCGGTGTTCCCGGTGAAGATGCCGCCACCGGCACCAGCCGTGTAGTTAATGGCGTTGTCGGCGTTGGTGCCGTTGACCGTCAAGGTCGCTGCGGGAACATTGTCGTTAATCGGCTCTAAGTTCACAAAGTCGATTGTCATCGTGGCGTCATACGTCAAGCGGCCTTCGGTGACTGCCGGTCCCGGGCTGTATGTCACATTTCCGGCGGCCGTCGTTCCGGTGACGTTCAAGACGTCCGAACCGGTATCGCCGTCGTAGCCGATCAACGGAGTGATCAGTCCGCCGGATTCGTCAACGGTGACCGTGTCGTCGCCGCCCAGCGTGTTGACCTGGATGCGTCCGACGCCGGTTCCGGTCACGACCACGTCGGGCGTGGCGAAGCTGTTGTTGTCGGTGACTGCCACGTCGCCGACAGTGGGATTGGTCAGCGTGAAGCTGTCGCCAGCGCCGTCGGAACCCTCGATCACCAACGTGTCCGTGGCGTTCCCCATCATCTGGTAGTTGGCCGGCGCCGCGCCTTGCAGGAACCAGGTCTTGAAAGTCACGGTGTCGCTGCCCTGGTCGCTGGCCGTGTCCGCGATGAACGTCGCCATGCCGATAAAGTCGACCTTGGGCAGGCTGTCCGAGGTGACCGTGTCCCAGGCGTTGGGATGGTCGGCTTCGACCAGTAGGTCGTTGTCGCCGTCGCCCGGATTGACGGTCAATGTGTCATCGCCGCCGTCACCCACAAAGCGGACCAGTTCAAAACCGGTTGAATTGATGATGGCTCCCAGGCCGGTGATGTCCTGATCATCGGGATTGGCCGTATCGGGCAGGATGGCGATCATCTGCGGGCCGCCGCTGGGCGTGGCGTTGACACGCAAGGTGTCGCTGCCGATCCCCGGTCCGCCGCCATGCAGCTCGAACGTGCCGCTGGCGTTGACCGTGGCCGTCAGGGTCACGTCGTCGTCGCCTTCCAGCGTGTCGACGTCGTAGCTGGCGACGCCGGTGGTCAACAGGTCGATGTGCGTGCCGTAGGCACTGGTCAGGTCGATATCGATGGCGTCGAGCAGGGTGAAGATGATGTTGACGCTGTCCGAATCTCCGGTGCCCAGCGCGGTCAGCGAGTCGCCGCCGCCGCTGCCGGCCACGGTGACCGTGCTGGCGTCGCCCATGTTCTCGTAGTTGATTCCCAACTGTGCGCCGCCGCCGCTGCGGATGCCCACAAAGCCGGAGTCAACTGCCGTACCCGGTTGGTGCTCGAAAGATTCCGCGTCTGTCGTGCCGGTGACAGTCAGCAGGTCGCCGTCCGACTGGCCGTCGTAGACCAGCGTTTCGACGGCCGTCACGTTGATCGCGCCGCCCAGAACCGTCAGCACGCCTGTGGAAGGCGTCCAATTCACAATGTCCGCTGTGTCGCCGTCGACACCAGTGACGCGCAGCTGGTCGCTGCCGGCCGTCGGCAAGCCACCGTCGACGTTGAACACCACACCTAATCCTGTGACGTTCACGCCCACATCAATGTCGTCGTCGCCGTTCTTACCTTGTAGTGTCAAATCCAAAGCACTGGTGTAGCTGACGATCG
This sequence comes from Planctomycetota bacterium, assembly GCA_027622275.1. Taxonomy (GTDB): domain Bacteria; phylum Planctomycetota; class Planctomycetia; order Pirellulales; family Pirellulaceae. The sequence goes on from JAQBZB010000149.1 coordinate 18,144, forward strand.
GCCCGTCGTTGACCTGCACGTCGACCTGGTTCGGGCCGGTCGTGGCACCGACGATGCCCACCGCGGTAATCTGATCGTCGTCACCCGTGCCCATGATGATCGCGGCTTGACCGGTGACGCCCGCGAGATTGACGTTGGCGGCTTCGATGTGATTGAAGCTGACAGGTTGTGCGCCGACGATGTCAAAGCCGCCTTCGTCCCCTTCAGGACCCGGGGTGAACGTCGGTACGCCCGCGGGAATCAGGCTCAATGTATCGCCGACCGTGCTAATCGGATCGCCGCCGTCGATGAAGATCGGAATCGCGCCGGGCGTGACGTTAAACGTGTCATCGCCTTCCAAGCCGAATACGGACAACGATTCGGCGCCGGTGTAGGTGACACCGCCGTCGTTACCCACTCCGTTCGCGGCGTCGTCGATCGCAACGCCTGACGTGCTAACATCGATATCGAACGTCTGCGCGTCGGCGTTCCCGATCACCACCAACGTATCCTCGCCGGCTCGCAGGTCGATATTCACCGCCGTGCCGTCGGTGTTCGAGTAGTTGACAAGCGGGGCCACGACATTCTGCGCGACTTGCCCGTTCTGCTGCACGGCCATGCCACGCTCGACCTTGCCGCTGTTGGCGTCATAGACGGTGACCGTGATGTCGTCGTCCGCGTTGGTAGCGACAATCGTCGGGCTTAATGCGCCCGCGTTCAGGTTAATGGTCTCCATCCCACTGTAGGCGACGCTGCCAAAGCCGGTTTCGGTAATCGTCGTTGCTTCGAGGTTCAGCGTTACGTTTCCGGTGTTGGTGCCGAAGAAGTTCAGCACATCCGAGGCCCCTGGCGACCCGCCATCGACGAATATCTGATTGAACGGATGATCGCCGAAAATATTGAACGTGTCATCACCGTCCAGCCCGATCAGGTTCAGGTCAAGCACACCGTCGGCAATTATTGCAACCATCTGCCTGTTGGGATTTCCAACCGAAGGATCACGCAAGCCAATATCCACCGAGTCGACGCTGAAGTTATTACTGGCATTGCCGTTGACGCGTGCAGTTACGGACAATTCGTCAACGCGGTTGCCACTGATATCGGTAAAATTCAGATCACCGCCGCCACCCAGGCCAAGGAAGTTCAACGGCAGCAGCGCGGCACCGTCGGCCAAGATATTACGCATCCGGATCGACCCCGTATCGACGAGGTCGCCGTCGTCTTCGAGGAAAATTAACTGCTCGCCGACGGGGGTCTCGATGGTCAACGAATCGTCACCGCCCTGGCCGTTAATCGTCAGATGTTCAATAGTCGACACGGTTACCGGGACCGGCTGGGCTCCCGTGATCAACGCGCCGTCCGTGGTAAATTGACTGACCACGATCGTGTCAGATGACGTCGAGCCGTTCACAATGACAGTGTCGCTGGCGGTCGGATCTCCGCCGTTCACGGTGATGCCGGTCAAACCGGTCGGCGCGACGGGATTGTTCAAGTTGATCGTGTCGCTGCCTGCCAAGGCATTGATCGTCAGCGTGGTCTTATTCGAGAACTCGATCGTCTCGAGAGAATCGATCGACACGCGGCCCCAAGCGGCGTTGTTGAGACTTTGATCGTAGTTGATCGCGTTGTCCGAATTGTTCGCATTGACGACCAACGGACCGGCCACCAGGTCGATCACCGGTTCGAGGCCCGTGAAGCTGACCGTCTGCGTCACGCCGCCGATGACGATCGTGCTCAGACCCTGGCCGGGGTTCGGGCCCGGCGAGTAAATGTCCGACGTGGCCGTGCCGCCCGTGAGCGTCAACGAATCATAATCTTGTCCGCCGTCGTAAGTGATCGGAATCGGAATCGCGCCGTTGGTGCTGTCGACGGTCAACCGATCGAATCCCAATCCACCCTGCACCAGAATCTTGTCGACGCCGGCACTTGCAATTGGCCCTGCGGTGAAATTCGTGTAGGTTGTGGTCACGCCGTTGATGGTCACGAGCAAATGCCCGCTCGCGTTCAGTGCCGTCGTGATCAGATCATCACCCGGAGTGCCGGGCACGAGGATCGTGTCGCCGATCAGGCCGCCGATTCCGCCGCCCACCGCGTCCGTTCCGCCGTTGCCGGTGAACGTGTCGTCGCCGCCGCCGCCGTCCATGGATTCGTTGCCCAGACCCCCGATCAGCGTGTCGTTATCCGCGCCGCCATCGAGCGCCACGACCGCGGCCGCATTGAACACCGTGTAATGCACGTCCAGCGTGTCGTTGCCGGCGTTGCCGTTGAGCGTCAATCGCGTCACGCCTTCCACTCCCGCGCCCACGGAAATCACGTCGTTGCCGTCGTTGCCGTTGACCGTCAGCAGGTCGCCGATCTCGGCAGCCGTCAAGTTGACGTTGTAGCGCAAGCCTTGAATCGAAATCAAACCGGCACCGCCTGTGGTCAGATTCAGATTGTCCGCCACATTGCGACCGTTGACCGTCACATCATCGACCGCCAGATCGGCGGCTCCCAAAACCAAATTGACCGACACAACCTCGGTGGTGAACAGGTCATTGACGATGAACGAGTCCGCGCCGCCCAGCCCATCGACGATCACATCTTCGATGCCGTGGTTGTCCACCGTCACCACGCCGTTGAACACCGCGTTCAGATGCGTCGGCGTGCCGCCGGCCCGCAATTCAAACGTCTCGTCCAAGGGCACGCCGCCGTTCAGATTGCCGAAGAAGCGGAAGATGTCCGCGCCGTCGTCGCCGCCGTTGTTCACGTCCGGGCCATCGCCCGCTTCCCACACGAAGTTATCGAAGCCCGCGCCGCCAAAGTTCTGATCCGCGCCCGGATCGTCCGCCACGCCGTCCGCCGACAGCGTCGGGTTGCCGAAGATGTCGTTGCCTTCTTCGCCGTACAGGAAGTCGTTGCCCAGACCGCCCATCAGGATATCGTTGCCCGCGCCGCCGTAGATGATGTCGGCCAGATCCGAACCGCGGATCGTGTCGTTGCCGTCGCCGCCGTAGATCTCCACGCGCGTCGTGCCGGTGAAGCCCGTCAGGTTGATGTCGTCGTTGCCGCCCAGACCTTGCACGTCCAGCTCTTCGATGCTGCTGCCGATCGTGACCGTGCTGCCGTCCACCGAAATGGAGGAAGCAGTCGGTGCCGTGACCAGATCGATCGCTTCGTCGCCCAGGATTTCAACCACGTCGTCGCCGCCGCCGCCAGCGATGTCTTCGAAGGTGATGCTGGCCGCATTGTCGTAGGAGAACGACACGCCGCTCGACAGGTTGTGCGTAAAGCGGCCATTCATCCCCGCGCCCAACGGTGTGACCGTAAACAGATCGTTGTCCACCGTGCCCACCACCGTCAACGCGCCGTCATCCGTATCCAGGTTCACGCTCTCGATGCCCGAGTACGACACCGGCTCCAGCCCCGCTTCCGTAATCGTGCTGGTCGTCAAGTCCAGCGTCACCACGCCGCCCGTGCCGTTGAAGTTCAACGTATCGCTGCCCGCACCGGGGTTGCTGCCTTGCACCACGATCACCACGTCCGCGTCCGGCGTGATGTCGAACGTGTCGCTGCCGTCCAGACCGGCCAGCAGCAGGTCGCCCAGCGATGCCAGCAAGGCAATCGTGTTGATCAGGTTGCCGTCGATGCGGTTGGTCAGCCCGCCCGCGCCGTCGTAGGCGATCTCGTCGTCCAGCGAAGTGCCGAAGAACAGGAAGTTGTCGCCCTCGTCAGCGGTCGCCGAACCGAACGTCCGCGCCGCGAACGGATGCATGCCGCTGAACGTGATCGTCGGCAGCGTGTACGGGCCCGCGCCAGCGCCCCCGATGTCCATCGTGCCTTGCACTTCGCCCTCGTCCGGCGTCAGCGCGCTGAAGTACTCGAACAAGTCCTCGCCCGCCGTCCCGGTGACCGCGAATGTTTCCAGGTCCGCCAATTGCCCCACCAGTTCCAGATTCTCGATCCCCGTGTAACCCACGTCGCCCGCCGCGCCGGAATGCGACACCGTCCCCGCCCCTTGCGAAGTCGGCGACACCGTCAACACGTCCACCGCGCCCGCAATCGACAACACCGTCAGCGTATCGCTGCCGTTGGTCGAGGAACCAGCTTCCACGGTGAACGCCACGCCAATACCCGCCGACGCCGCGTCGATGACGATGTCGTCGTCGCCGTTCTTGCCTTGGATCGTCAGACTCGTCGCACTGGTATAAGTCACCACCGGACCGTCGTTGACTTGCACTTCCACTTCACCCGTGTCCGTGCCCGTGGCCGTGATGTGGTCGTCGTCGCCCGTACCCATGATCGTCGCCGCGCCGCCCGCGTTGCTCAGATCCACCGTGACCGCTTCGATTTCGTCGAAGCTGACGTGGTCGCCGCCCACCGCGAAGCCACCGGCATCGTTCTCGGGACCGGGCGTGAATACCGGAGCCGCTGTCGGCACCAGCACCAACGTGTCACCCACCAAGCCGATCGGATTGCCGCCCAGCACCGTGTAGTCCAAGCCGGTAGCCATGTTCAGCGTGATCGTGTCGCCGCCGTCGCCCGCTTCGACCAGCACCTGCTCGATGTCGTCCGCCGTGATGCCGTTGTCGCCCGCCGACAGGCCGCCCAGGATGTTGAAGCTGGTCGCCGCCACGTGCGTCGTCGTGATCATGTCGCCGCCCGTCGTGCCGCTGACCAGAATCGTATCGATCCCGTCGCCGCCGCTCAGCGTGTTATTGCCACCGCGACCGTCGAGAGTGTCTTCGCCATCGCCGCCGTTGAGCGTATCATCGCCCGCGCTGCCAATCAGCGTGT
>JAQBZB010000507.1 GCA_027622275.1 Planctomycetota bacterium
CTCGCCCTCCCGAAACTCGAATCGGGAAGTTGTTGTTAAACACTTTCCAAGTGAGTGCGCATGACCACCAGTTTTGACCTGACAGGACGAGTTGCGCTGGTGACCGGTGGGGCACAAGGACTGGGAACATCGATCGCCCGCGCGTTGGCCGACCACGGAGCGACGATCGCCCTCATGGACCTCCAAGGCGAAGCCGTTGCCGCCGCCGCGAAGCAATTGGCGGAGGACACCGGACGAGACGCCATGGGTCTGGCCTGTGACACGCGCGACAAGGACCGAGTCGAAGTGTGTGTGAGAAACATTGCCGAGCAGTTCGGCCGGATCGACATCCTCGTGAACAATGCGGGCATCCATCGGCGCGGCACCCCGACGGATTACGACCCGCAGGATCTGGCCGACGTCTTTGCCGTCAACCTCGTTGGCTGCTATCACGTCGCCGGCGCGGTCGGAAAAGTAATGTTGTCTCAACGGCGAGGGAGCATCATCAACGTGTCGGCACTCGGCGGTGGCATCAGCGGCTTGGGGCGCGGCGGGTCGATCTATGCGATGACCAAGGGAGGCATCGTGTCGCTGACTCGTGATCTGGCGGCCGAATGGGGCGCGCACGGAATCCGTGTCAATGCAATCGCCCCCGGCTGGATTCGCACCCCGATGACTCAAGCGTTGCAGAACGACCTCAAGCGTTCGGCCAAAGTGTTAGAGCGCGTACCGCTCGGTCGTTGGGGCGAGCCCGACGATGTGGCTGGTGTCGTTGTGTTTTTGGCCAGCGATGCGGCTGCGTATGTCACCGGCTGCACCATTCCGATCGACGGCGGAGCCGCCAACGTGATCGCGATATCCCCGGAGTAAGCCCATGCTGGACGGCATCTCACAGCAACGTCCCGTTCCCGACGAACTCCTCGGACCGCTGGCCGAGGCCACGTCCTGTCTGATCAACCCCGAGACCCTCCGTCGCTCGTTCGCGGAACACGGCTATGTATTGTTGCGCGACGTGCTTCCTCGTGATGAAGTATTGGCCGCACGCAGCGAAGTCTTCAGCCGGCTGGCCGAGGTGGGCGAGATCCAGCAACCTGTCGAAGCGGGATTGTCCACCGGCACGAGCCATCGGCGGGAACTTGCCCCGGACCTGGGGGCGTTTTGGAAATCGGTCAGCGAGAGCCCGGCATTGCGGCGCGTAACGCACGGGCCACGACTGCGGGAACTGGTCGGATTGTTGTTCGATGCTCCGGCGCGGCCCCACGATTATCTCTTCCTGCGGCCAGCGCCCGTCGGAAATGCGACCAACCTGCATTACGACTATCCATTCTTTGCGGGTGGCGCGTCGCAGATCGTTACCTGCTGGCTGGCACTCGGAGAGATCCCTGTCTGCGACGGGCCACTCGTTGTGGTCGAGCACTCCCATCGCTTCGAAGACCTGATCGGCCCGATCCGTTCGGCCGCATTGTCGTCCGACCCGGAGGCATTCGGTGTGGCACAGGAAGCCGCCTATCAGCTGAGTGCGGCCGGCACGTTGGAATTCGCCCGTTCGCGTCAGACGCGACTGTTGACAACACACTTTCAGTTGGGCGACGCCGTGATCTTCAGCGGCTTCACGATGCACGGTTCGCTCGACAATCACTCACCGTTGGCGCGTGTCCGGTTGTCGGTCGACGTGCGTTACCAGAGAGCGGTCGAGCCAGCCGACGATCCTCGCTTCTTCGGTCCGCATCCCTTGGGCGCGAAAGGAGCCAGCTACGGCGAACAGAAAGCGGCGCAACCGCTGGGAACACCCTGGGCCGTGCGGCAATAGGCCGGGAAGAGTTACCGCGGCAATTAGGACCGATCGAGATATAGCTGTCGTAGTGGTGGCTTCCAGCCGCCACATATTCAGCGGCGGCTGGAAGCCACCGCCACTTCAATATCGGACACTTAATTCTCGAACGGTCCTTCATGCCTTTGAACAGCAAGCCGTTCAAGCCAGGATGTCGTGGATCGGTTTGCCGCCATGAGCGATCTCGACCGGGCGGCCACTCTGATCGGGAACGCGAAACGCCGGGTCGATCCCCAAGCAATGATAAATCGTCGCGCAGATATCAGAAGTGCTGACGGGGCGATCTTTCACATAGGCGGCTTGGGCATCCGATTCGCCATAGATCGTGCCGCCGCGAATGCCGGCACCGGCCAGCAACACGCTATAGCAGTACGTCCAGTGATCGCGGCCTGCGTTGCCATTAATCCGCGGCGTGCGACCCATCTCGCTCATCATCACCACGAGCGTCTCGTCGAGCAAGCCGCGGGCGTCGAGATCTTCCATGAGTGCCGAATAGGTCTGGTCCAACCCCGGCAGCTTGTTGTCCTTGAGGATCTCGAAGTTCTTCGTGTGCGTATCCCAAGCGTCGTAATCGATCTTCACGCGGTCCCAGAACAAGTCCCAGGTCACGTTGACGAAGCGGACTCCGCGCTCGACCAAGCGCCGTCCGATCACCGTACTGTTCCCGAACAAGGTGCGACCGTAGCGATCCAGGAGCTGCGGATCTTCGTCGTCGAGTTCGAAGGCGGCTTTCAAGTTGGACGACGTGAGAATATCGAACGCCTGCCGTTTGTGCTGCGAAAAGGATTCGACCGACCGCGACGCTTCCAGATCGCGGAGTTGATCGTCGACCTGTTGCAGCAAGCTGCGGCGCGAGTTCATGCGATCGATGGTGATGCCGTCGGGCAGCTCGCTCGACGCGATGCGTGGCGTGCCGAGCACCGTTTGCGGTGTGCCGGGGAGAACATCGGGAGTACCTTCCGCCTTGTACGGGCTGCACTCGGAAGTCAACGCATCGAACCGCTTGCCGATGAATCCACCATAGGGGCCGGGCCGCCGAATATTCTGGCCCCAGCCAAGATAGCAAGGCAGGTAAGCGTAGTCTGGAAAATCGCTACGCTCTCCACTCATGTGCCGCAAGTACTCGCAAACCGAACCCATACTCGGCGGATAGAAGTCCTTCGTCGTGCCGATGTCGGACAGCATCACTTCGTGGCCGGTATAGCTGGGCAGTGTGTTGTGGCAACCAGCTTTGTGGTTGACCGTGCGCACAACCGCCGCGCGATGCATCCACTTAGCCATCATCGGCAAATGCTCGCAGACTTCGATACCCGCCGCGCTCGTCGCGATGGGCTTGAAGTGGCTGCGGACTTCGACCGGCGCATCGGGTTTCAAATCGAACATATCTTGCGTCGCGGCACCGCCGAGCAAATAAAGCACAATGACATTCTTGGCCTTTCCCGGCGCGACTCGACCCGCTTCGCTTGCTTCCAGAAAATGCGGCAAACCAAACCCGCCGAGCGCCGACAGTGCTCCTGCCTTGAGCGTTTCCCGACGCGTGATTCCATCACAGCAGCGACGCGGACTTCCGAGCATGGTTAACATGGCGGGTTCCTGTTTCAAGGTTGTTTGCGACGACTTGGATTGTATCGGTCGCCCGGACTTCCGTCCAACAAGTCAATGTAGGGCGCGCGGCTTTGGTTTGTTTGATATTGCGCAAGAAGTAGCATGGCCTCGTAGGCCGTGTCAGCTTGGGAATGCCGGAAAACACACGGCCTGCG
>JAQBZB010000508.1 GCA_027622275.1 Planctomycetota bacterium
GTCGGGCTGATGGCTGATGGCAGGTGACTGGATCAAAATCCGGACCGATCTGGCTTTCACGATTTCGCCACATCGCGTAAACTGTTTACGACTGTTGACTGTCAACAAAACTGTTGACATGGACAGCACGGACCAGACAGGGGGAGGCCATGCAGTTCACGAAGTTGTTCAGTTCGATTCTCGACTCCACGATATGGCAGGAGGCGAAGGAAACCAAACTGGTGTGGGTGACCATGCTCGCCATGTGCGACCGGATTGGCGAGGTCCATGCGTCGATTCCCGGGCTGGCCGTGCGTGCTGGCGTATCAATCGCCGAATGCGAAGCGGCGCTGGCATGCCTGATGTCGCCAGATCCGTACAGCAGGACGAAAGACCATGAGGGAAGGCGGGTGAAGGAAATCGATCAAGGCTGGGAGCTGCTGAATCACGCGAAGTATCGAGCGCTGCTGTCAGCCGAGGAGCGGCGCGAATATCTGCGGAGAAAACAGCAAGAGCATCGGGCGAAAGCGTCAACAACTGTCAACACTGTCAACAAATGTCAATCGGCGTCAACACCGTCAACACATGCAGAGGCAGAGGCAGAGGCAGAAATAAAACACAAGAGATCTCGTTCTCCAAAAACGCAGAGTGTGCCAGTGGCTGAGTTCGAAGAGTTCTGGGCAGTCTATCCGCGGAAGATCGCGAAAGGCGCCGCCGAGAAAGCCTGGAAGACCGCCTGCAAGCACACCAGCGAACAAACGATCATCGACGCTACAAAGCGATTCGCAGACGCGATGGCCGATCAGGAGGAGAAGACGTTCATCAAGCACCCGGCCACCTGGCTGACTGGCCAATGCTGGCTCGATGAACTCCCGCCGCCAGCCGAGAAAGTCTGCCGCTGGCCGTACGATGACACCGACATTCACACGCCGAAAGGCATGGCCCTCCTGACGAAAACTTTTCTGGAGAACCAACATCGTGCTTGAGCCAAACTGGAAGGGCGTTCCCCATGAGCTGCAGAACCTCCGGCAGTGGGTACTCTGGAAAAACGTGATCCGATCCGGCAAGGAGACGAAAATACCTTGGTCAGTCTGGGATCAGCCGGCCAGTTCGACGGATCCGAAGACGTGGTCCGACTGGGAAAACGTCGTGATCCAGTTCGACGAGCGGCGGCATGCCGGCGTGGGGTACGTGTTCAGCAAGACCGACGGAATGATTGGCATCGACCTGGATTCCTGCCGCTGCAAGGCCACGGGCGTGATTGCTCCGTGGGCACAGAAGTGGATCGACAAATACCAGACGTACACTGAGATCAGCCCCAGCGAGACAGGCGTGAAGCTGTGGCTCAAGTCGGATCGATTGTTTGCGAAGGGCACAAACATCAAGATCCCGGAACGCAGGATGAATCCCGACAAGGATCCGGGCGTGGAAATGTACTCCGACGGGCGATATTTCGCGGTGACTGGTCACGCTCTGAGGGGATTCTGATGGTCGATCGCGATGCAGTCATTGACGAGATGCTGGCAGAATACGGGGCCGAGATTCCAGCGACCAACGGCAAACACGTCGACTTCCGCAGCGACGAGGCGGTGATTGATCGGGCTCGAAAGTATCTGGCGAAGCTGCCCGGTGCTGTGTCAGGATCGTCAGGCCATGCTGCCACGTTTCACGCTGCCTGCGTCCTGGTCAAAGGCTTCGAGCTGCCAACGCAGGACGCAATGGAACTGTTGCGAGAGTTCAACGAGCGGTGCGAACCACCCTGGACAGAGCACGAACTGCAGCACAAGATCGATGACGCAGCCAGAGCCAGTGGGCAGTCCGGCTATTTGCGGAATCAGAAGCCGGCCCGCTGGGAGGAAATTCAGATTCCGGTGCACAAGGTGCCCGCGGTTCGGCAGAACGGAAAGCCTGCGGCGGCACCAGCCTCACAGAAAAGCACGCTGCGGCAGGCCGTGGCGAAAGCCATCGAGCAGAGCGGGCAAGGCCGCGGACACCTGATTGACCTCGGATTGCCGACGCTGAACCGGGCACTGGGCGGCGGCGTGGAGTTCGGCGAGGTGCTTCTGATAGCGGCTCGCCCGTCACATGGAAAATCAGCGATTGCCCTGCAGCTCATTGCCGCGCTGACAGCGAATCAGATCCCGTGTGCCTTCATCTCGGAAGAGATGAGCCAGTTGATGATAGGAAAACGGGTGCTGCATTTTGTCAGCCCGCTGCATGAAACGCAGTGGGCTGGTCGACAGGAAGAAATCACAGGGCAGGCGGACACACATTTCAAAGGACGCGCGGAGTGCGTCGTGATTGAGAACTGCCGCACGGCAGATCGGGTGGCCGAAGAGATCCGGCAACTGGCAGCGACCGGAGTGAAGGCCGTGGTGGTGGATTACGTGCAACTGCTGACATCGACAGGCGGCAACAGATTCGAGACGGTGACGCAGAACAGCGTCATTCTGCGGCAGGCGTGTACAGAGACTGGCGTACTGCTGATCGTCCTCGCTCAGATGTCACGAGCCATCGAAGGCCGCGACACGTTCACGCCAAAGGTGAGCGACTTGCGAGAGTCGGGCCAGTTGGAGCAGGACGCGGACGTCATCTTGTTTCTCGTTTGGCCATGGAAACTGGATCAGAAACACCCGAAGAATGATTACACGATTTTTGTGTCGAAGAACAGAAACCGGGAGATAGTGGCACCGGTGGTGAACTGTTACTTTGAGCCAAGTCGACAGAAGGTGAGCGGCCTGGCGTATGTGGATCCCATGGACGGGCAAGAGTTTGGCTGAAGAAACTGGCGGACGCATGGGGCGTGCCGATATGACAGCCACAATCCCGTCTGGAGACTGAGCGAGGAGCAGGAAAATGGAAGCAGTCATGTGGATCGCGGTGGCCGGCGGTGTGGCGTGGATCGTTTCCACTGCGGCGATGGTGTTTGAACTCTGGGCGGATGAGGATCTACCGCTGGAAAAGTCGGAGCCGGTCAGCCCTGGCCTGTGCTGCGACCTGTACCTGTCGCCAGTGCAGCGGCGAGTGATCGGGAGATGGATCGACGATCAGTCGGTTCCGTGCGGCACGCTGGCGGCGTTCGCCCGGCAAATGCACCGAGCGAAGCAGCATCACAGTATCCCGGTGTACTGGGGGCAAGTGCAGCCGCTGCTGGAATTGCTGGAGGCGCGAAATCTGATATCTGTCAGCCGGCAGCTGAAAAACAGCAGGACGGGTGATGGACATCGTCTGTGACGAATCCGACCCGCGGTTCTGGGCAATCGTAGCGGACATCTGCGAACGGGACCCGCGGTCGATTGTGCGCCTGGTGCTGGTGCGCCAACTGACGCCGCGAGGCGAGGTGGTCACGTTCACCCACCGCGAATCGCGAGGGCCGGTTGGGCTCGTCGTTGAATCCGAAATCGGCGACGAACGGGAGTGCCTCATCACCGCGATTTTCCCGCGGAAGCAACTGCTGGCGTACGCGCGAAAAAAAATGAAGCCGACTGGCTGAATTTCTATTCTTGACGTCAACAAATTGGCTACGTTACGTCAACGCCTTGCGTTCGTGCCTGAAAAGTGGTATCGATCGCC
>JAQBZB010000509.1 GCA_027622275.1 Planctomycetota bacterium
GTGTCAACACTGACATGGTTTCACTTCCTACCAGTCATGAGTTCGCGTCCATCCGAAATATGCACCTCGTGATGAGATTTCGATTCGTTATCTGACACGTCACAAGCTGTTATGACGTCAGAAAATCTGGACTTTCTACGAATTGGCAACATGATGTGTGACGGCCGGACGTTTTGCGCGAAGATCGTGTTAATCGCAACTTGTCCAGTTCTTTCTTGGCCAATTGCACCACCAGTGTTCAAATTCCGATCCCACCTTGGATAGCAGCTGCTTGCAACTGAGACACGAATTCGATGTCCAGGCAAGAAATAATTGCTGGTTGACCACAAGTCGACCACAAATTTGTAAACTTGGCCAGGAGTCATCAGTTCGGGCTTTTCAAAAGAATTTCGATGGCGTAGCCGCGTGAACAGAAATACTCTGGAGATTTGATCATTATCTCTGGACAGTTTTGTTTATCGTATGGTGTACGCTCCAAGAGGGTTGGCCACGGACCACCGCTATCTGGCAGATACAAATCCGCTCTTAGAACAATACCGTCCCTCATCGTAATTTCGATTGCGTCAATATGTGATTGAACGCGAAACTTGGACTCAGACAAAGACCTATATTGTTTATCCCACATTGCGTTGTTCCTTAATCATATGAACTACAATGCTTCCGACCAGGCTTCTTCGCGCACGGCCTTGTCGACCATCTTCGCGAACGTGGCCAGTTGCGGATATTTCGCATCAAACTCCGTTCACTTATGGACGAAATAACCCGATTCAAAGTTTCCCTCTCAATCTGGGATCCAGGCGATCGCGAAGCCCATCACCTACAAGGTTGGCGGCAAGGACCGTAAGTGTGAGAAACGAGCCAGGGAACAAAACAGTCCATGGTGCGATTTCCTGAAAAGTACGACCTGTGCTCACCATGTTGCCCCAGCTCGGGACTGTGGGAGGAACGCCTACTCCTATGAAACTCAAGCCAGCCTCCGTCAACATTGCGGTCGCCAGGAGGAAGGTGATTTGAATCGTCATTGGGGCCAGCGTATTGGGCGCTACATGCACAAGCAAAATACGCCACGTGGGAGCACCCGCTGCCCGGGCAGCTTCAACGTAGGGCCGATCGCGCAAACTCAATACTGAACTGCGCATTACTCTTGCCACCGAAGGGGTCGCGCTTACCGATATTGCGATTACAACATTCTGTACGCTTGACCCGAGCATCGCCATAAGCGCCAAGGCCAGTAGCAAGCCGGGGAACGCCATAACCCCGTCTAATACCCGCATCACGATGGCGTCCATCCGGCGATCGTAACCGGCGATCATCCCAAGTGTCCCACCGGCTCCGGCTGCAATTCCAACAACGCTGAAACCGACCAAGACGGATAGCCTAGTGCCGTGAATTGTCCTTGCAAACACGCTACGACCCAGTTGGTCAGTTCCGAACCAATTGTCCGAAGACAAACCAGATAGCCGGTTTTGTACGTCTAATTTCATCGGGTCGTTTTGATCGATGATTGGCGCAAAGATTGCGATGAGCAAAACGACGGTCATAATCAATATTCCGACACTCAGGGTAAGATTGCGAACGAGGAATCTGCTTGTCGCTTCGAGCCAGTCCAAGTGCGTCGAAATCAGACGCGAAACATCAAAACGGTGCTCGCCTACTGATTCCGGGTTGTGATTCAATACTTTATCCGCGGATCCAAATATGCGTAGGTAATGTCCGTAACCAGATTTGCCGTGACCACGACCATTCCGATAACAAACACAACTCCCTGAACGACTGGTATGTCCCTTCTAATGACGGCGTCGGCAGCCAAGCGACCTAAGCCAGGTATTGTGAACACGGTTTCGGTTACAACAACTCCAGTGAGCAATCCGGCTAACAACAATCCTATAACGGTTACTACAGGCAGAGAAGCGGCCTTAAGCGCATGGCGACCAACCACAGCTATTTCACTGAGGCCTTTGGCACGGGCAGTCCTGATGTAGTCCTCATTTAAGACTTCCAACATGCTGGATCGGGTCATCCTGGCGACAATCGCCGCACCTGAAACAGCGATACTGGCTGCAGGCAAGATCATACTGCGAAAGAAACCTGGAACATCGTCAGTGATGCTGACGAATCCAATCGCCGGCAACCAACCTAGCTTGACGGCGAAGAAGATTATCAACAATGATCCCAACCAAAATCCTGGAATCGAAAACCCGGCTACCGAGGCGAACATAATGGTTCGATCAATTCCACTATTGGCCCGCCATGCAGCAATCCCTCCGATGGGCACTCCGATAAGCACAGATAACATCAGGCCCAGTACCGTGAGGCTGAGTGTAGGTTCAACACGGGCGGCGATGAGAGTGGTGACGCGATGCCCCGTGAAGAGCGAGCGGCCGAGATCACCTTTGGCAGCTCTTCCCGCCCATACGCTGAATTGAACGACGAAGGGGCGATCCAATCCGAGCGATTCTCGGATCCGCTCAACTTCTTCGGCTGACGCTTCATCCCCAGCGATAACCCCTGCAGCGTCGCCGGGGGCGAGTTGTAGAATCGAAAACGTCAGGATCGCAACGACTAATACGACCGGGATACTCCCCAGCGTTCGACGAATGATGTACCCAGTCATGCTCGTTTAATTCCCGTCCGCGGGACCAATTGTTATGTTCCGACTGGACTTGACGCGGATTGGCCGTCTCGGTGCAAAACGACTCTGCCACGTAAAATCCCCTTCGATCAACCTCCACAGTACCGAGAGGGAACGGGATCCACAACTGGAGGCGGCAAACAGCCGCGTGGTTGAACACCGTTTACGTTCACACCACGCGACTGTCTGAGAGAGGTCACTCGATCCAGGCATTCACCATGTTAGGTGGATTGCCCATGCCAATCTCGACGCCGTGAAGCTTGCTGCTTTGCGCCATGAGCGGAAGTGTTTCACCGATCGGGATGTACTGCAGATCCTTATAGAACAGGATTTGCATTTCCTCGATGAGTTGATTTTGGCGTTCGTTCGTGGCCCTGGCAAACTCTTCAAGCATGGTGGTGAACCGGCCGCTGGGATCCCGATAATTGTTCCAATAAGTCTCCTTGGATAACGTGCTGTTAAGCAGCGGACTGATTCCGCCCCAAGAAATTGGTCCACCCGTGTGGAACAGATCCATCGTCGACGAGTCCGAGCGGCGTTTCGAGTATGTCGCAGCGTCACTGATCTGTAGGTCCACTACAAATCCCATATCTACCAGCACCGATTCGGTTATCTGGGCGATATTCGCACTTCCTTCCGTCGCCAAAAGGATCACCGTGTCGCCTTTCACACCAGCGTCTGAAACGAGCTGTCGAGCGCCTACCAAGTCTCGTGGACCGTAGTAGATCTCGTCACCGGGAGTTCGGGATCCGCCCCATCGTGTTTCACAGAGCATCAACGATCCACATATTCGGTATAGGTCGGGACTCCCTGCTGCCACGAGCAAAGCATCTTCGATTGGATACGCCATCATCAATGCTCGGCGTACCCGAGCATCACTAA
>JAQBZB010000150.1 GCA_027622275.1 Planctomycetota bacterium
AAACGGGTGGCAACAGGGAACACAAACATCGTCCTAAATCGCGAAGGCCCAACTCTACTTGCCGGGAGTGCCTCGGCGGCGTCGGTTCTGAAGTCAAAATCAACTCCTCGGTCCCCGTGATCCGTCGTTGGAAGATGCTCGGTGAGATAGGGGCGGGTTTCGAATCGACGACCGCTTGTTCAATGCGAGTCCACCTTCGGTCACGGCTCCGACGGCAAACCGAATCACTTGCCTGCGATGGTGGTGTCGTCCACATCCGCTCACTTGGGCAATCGGCATGCCACGGTCGGCTTCCCGGCGTCGCAGTTGGCCTTCCAAATCTTGCTTGCCAACGCAAGCGGCGATCAACGGGTCGGCCCGCAGCAGATCGTGATCAATCACATCTTCGTATCCCAAGCAGAGACCATAAATCCTTTGCCTGACGAGATCGAGTACGGAATGTTCGATCAGTTCTTGATCGCGATGATCGGTAAAACACTCGGCATACCGCTGGAGCACGCGAAACATTCGATCGACCTCAGCGATCAGCGGCACGCCGCTGTCGCTGACAATATTTCCCCCCTTCAAAATCGGTGGTCAAAACCCGCTCGCCGAGCCCGTGAAATTCGATCCGTGATTCGCGACACGGTGTTTGCACGAGGAAACCTTCATGATTTGTCGTAACCTGTTGTTGACAAATCAAGTCATGACAAACCTGGGGGCCTCGCGCTAGCCATGTGTATGAGAAATGCGGGTTAGGATATACTCGCTTGTTAAGGAACGAAGTAACAATTAAACCGGCATCTTGGACGGTGTCCCTTCGGGACAAACTCACCGACCAAGACGCCGGATTAATTTCGACTCCGCTCCTAAGCAGACCGGCTGTTCTGACTTGCCGGCTCCTTGGCGGCGTGTGCTGCTTTGGATGAGAATTTCTTTTAAGCAACGACTTCCGCCTTCCGCAAAGACCCAGCACGTGAAATACGAGCATGTCGACAACGACGAGCAACTACGCGAGTTCTGCGAATCCGCTGCCGGGGCGAAGTGCCTGGCTTTCGATACGGAGTTCGTCTCGGAGGACACTTATCGCCCGCACCTGTGCCTGATTCAAGTTGCCGCCGACGACCGGCTTGCCGTGATCGATCCAATTGCAATCGCGGACGTGACACCGTTTTGGCATTTGCTGGCCAAGCCCGGCCATGAAACGATTGTCCACGCCGGCCGCGAGGAGTTTCGCTTTTGTCTCGACGCGATTGGGCAACGGCCAACGAATTGGTTCGATATTCAGATCGCCGCCGGCTTCGTCGGGCTCGAGTATCCCGCCGCTTACAGCACGTTGATCTCAAAATTGGTCGGCAAGAACTTGCCAAAAGGCGAGACGCGAACGGACTGGCGCCGCCGCCCCTTGTCCGACAAGCAGCTTGAGTACGCCTTGCAAGATGTCGTGTACCTGAGACAGATTCGTGACATTTTGGCGGGCCGCTTGGACGAGTTGGATCGTCGCGAGTGGCTGGCCGACGAACTCGATAGCTGGCTCCAGCAAATCGAGCACACGGAAAACACCGAGCAGTGGCGGCGCGTCTCGGGCAGTGCTGGACTATCGGCACGCAAGCTCGCGATCATACGCGAAGTGTGGCGGTGGCGGGATGCGGAGGCGGCCAGCCGCAATTCTCCTCCCAAGCGAATCCTGCGCGATGATTTGATCGTCGAGATCGCCAGGCGGCAGACCGACAACGTGCAACGAATTCGTTCGGTACGGGGAATGGAACACCGTCACTTGCAGCGGCACCTCGAGGCGATTGCCGATTGTGTCCGGCGTGCGGAGGAGTTGCCCGATCACGAGTGCCCTCGACCGGCGCGTCGAGGCGAAGCTTCACAGCCGTCGCTAGTATTGCTAGGGCAGTTTCTCAGCACGGCTCTCGGCTGCATCTGCCGCACCAGCGAGTTGGCTCCTGGCTTGGTCGGCTCGGTCCAAGATACACGAGACTTGATTGCCCATCGCCTCGGGTTGACGAATTCAGGCGACCAACCACCCCGTCTCTCGGAAGGATGGCGAGCGAGAGTCATCGGGCCCGAAATTGAAAAGCTTCTCCGGGGCGAGCTTGGTCTCCGCGTCGTGGACCCGCGGGCCGATCAACCGCTCAGCCTCGAGTCGTTCGATCTGGCGACGCCGAACTCGTAACACGGTTGCCCGCGTGGTAACCTATTCTTGTACGGCCCGTGCGGGATCCTCTTCCGCGTTCATCATCACACTCAGCAGGCATCATGACATATTTCGTTAGACGCCGCTTCTACGACTCCGCGTCACTCCTGATCACTTCACTCGCGATCTGGATCGGTCCCACTGGACTCGGCGCGGACGAAGAACCTGAATTGCCCCCGAGTCACAGCGTGCAACCGGAGTTGTACGCGACCGGGTTCGAATTCGCGGAAGGCCCGGCGTTCGATCGCGACGGCAATCTGTTCGTCGTAAACTATCGAGGCAATGGAAACATTGGCCGCATCGCGAAAGATGGCACCGCCAGCGTTTGGTGCGTGCTTGACGCCTTGGCTCCCATCGAAGGGCAACGATCACAAGCGAATGGACTGAAGGTTGATAGCGAAGGGCGACTCGTGGTTGCGGATGCCGGAGGTGGCAGGCTGCTGCGTGTGTCGGCCGACGGCAAGAGCATCGCGGTGTTGGCGGATCGCTGGAATGGAGCGAGATTCAATTCGATCAACGACGTGGCGCTCGATACAAAAGGAAACATCTACTTTTCGGACCCCGGCGGGTCCAGTACGGAGAAGCCGGTCGGCTCGGTCTATCGCTTTGACATCAGCACGAACGCGATCGCCAGGTTAGCCACCAATCTGGCCTTTCCGAACGGCTTGGCAGTGACCGTCGATCAACAGCATTTGTGTGTCGGCGAGAGTTCACGGTATCGGGTGATGATCTACGATTTGATCGATGGTCAAGCGGCTAACGAACGCGTGCTCATCGACTTTCCGCAGAAAGACGATGGCATGATTCGGGGTGGTCCGTTCGATCCGGATGGAATGATTTGCGATGAAGCAGGTCGGTTGTACGTGGCGATGTGGGTCGGTGGCGTTATCAACGTCGTCGACATTCCGACCGGCAAGCTAATCCGCCAGTACGACGCCGGCGGCTTGAAGGCCACGAACTGTCACTTCTACGACGGCTATCTGTATACAACCGTCGCGGCGAAAGAAGCGGTCTTTCGCCTGAAGCTTGGGGTGAACGGATTCGGATACAACTAGGCGCTGAAGTAGGTCACTTCCGCAGTAGGTCACTTCCGCCGGAAGTGACCTCCGAGCCACGTTGGTGTTTCCAGTCGCGCCAAGGTCACGCTCGGCGAGCGTGACCTACGACCGGATCGCCCATTCGACGGCGCGGCTGCCCTCAACCGACCGGCCAATCTGCCAGCTGGCGAGCCCGCTGTCGTCAAGCGACTGCCGGATCGCATTTGCTTCTTCGGCCCGAACGATCAGCACAAGCCCAACGCCCATGTTGAACACGCGCTCCATCTCGTCGTCGGCGATGTCACCCAGTCGCTGCAACCAACCGAAGACCGGCGGGACGGGCCAGCTGTCGCGTTGAATTTCGACGCGCACGTTACTCGGGAGAATTCGCCCGAGGTTCTCTCGCAGGCCGCCGCCGGTGACGTGTGCTATCCCTCGCACGACACGCTGGCCGCGATATTGGGCGAGGATCTTGCGAACCGCGCGTACATAAATCCGAGTCGGCGTGAGAAGCGCCTGGCCGACGGTCGCGTCGAGTTCCTCGACGAAGTCATCGACGCCCAGCCCTTCCATATCGAAGACAACACGCCGGACGAGGCTGAAGCCGTTCGAGTGCAAGCCCGTCGAAGCGATTCCGATCGCGACGTCACCCGGCGCGATCTTGGAGCCGTCGATCAACTCCTGCTTCTCGACCACTCCGACACAAAACCCGGCGAGGTCGTAATCGCCGTGACCGTACAAGTCCGACATGATCGCCGTCTCGCCGGCGTTCAATGCACAGTCGGCATCGACGCAGCCGTCGCTGATGCCTTGCACGATCTGTTCGAGCAACGCCGGATCGTCGTGCGACATGGCGACGTAGTCGTTAAAGACCAACGGTTCGGCCCCGCAGCAGATCGCGTCGTTGACACACATCGCGACTAAGTCAATGCCCACCGTATTGTGAACGTCGGTCAGCTTGGCAACGCGCAGTTTCGTCCCGACACCATCCGTGCAAGTGACTAATACAGGCTCGGCATAGTCCCGCTTGAACAACTCGCTGGAGAAATCCAGTTGGCACAGGCCCGCGAATCCACCGTCCAGCTTCATCACGCGAGGCGAGAACGTGCGATGCATCAATCGCGGCAGCCGCTTCATCGACTCCTGATAAACTTCCAGGTCAACGCCCGCATCCTTGTAAGTTGCTTGTCCCATCATGGCTCTCGGGGGCTGAGGAGAAGAAGTAGCCCGATTCTAGGGATGCGTCTTGGAAGTTGTCAACGTCGCGTATGGGCGGCGTTTCATCGTGGATGCAAGAAGCGTATGCTCTCGATTAAGAAACTGTGTCGTTACTACCTCCCGATTTCCGTAGTCGTGGCTTCCAGCCACCATCGTCCAGTGGCGGCTGGAAGCCACCACTACGGGAACTTATTAAGACACCAGTTTCTAAGTGGTACAATCACGGAAGGTCTCGGGGCTTGAACGGGAGTTGCGATGAAAAAACTTACCAGCGGCGGTGGTTGGCCGGCGATTCGATATACGCTGCGGAAGGCCAAGGAGGTCGGCGGCATCTGGAAGATGTATCAGGCGCTGCGGACAAAGAACGCTTGCAAGACGTGTGCGCTTGGCATGGGTGGACAGCGGGGCGGGATGGTCAACGAGATCGGGGGCTTTCCCGAAGTCTGCAAGAAGTCGCTGCAAGCCATGGCGGCGGATATGCAGGGAGCGATCAAGCCGGAGTTCTGGAGCACTTACAGTATCGAGCAACTGAAAGCGTTCTCGCCGTACGACCTCGAACACTGTGGCCGCTTGGTGCAGCCGGTGTTGTACGAACGCGGCGCGGAATACTACCGACCGATCGATTGGGACGAAGCGATCGGGCGGATCACGAAACGTTTGAAGTCGCTGCCGCCGGACGAGACATTTTGGTATTTCAGTGGGCGCAGTTCGAACGAGGCCGGATTTCTGCTGCAACTGTTCGCTCGGTTGTACGGCACCAACAACGTCAACAATTGCAGCTACTACTGTCATCAAGCGAGCGGCGTCGGCTTGACCAGTTCCATCGGCAGCGGCACGGCGACGGTGGTGCTGGAAGATGTCGAGCAGGCGGATCTCGTCTTCGTGATCGGCGGCAATCCGCCGAGCAATCATCCGCGACTGATGACGACGCTTATGCACATCCGCCAACGCGGCGGCGAAGTGATCGTCATCAACCCGGTGATCGAAACCGGCTTGGTCAATTTTCGTGTTCCGAGCAACGTCCGCAGTCTGTTGTTTGGCACGAAGATCGCGACGCTGTACGTGCAGCCTGATATCGGCGGCGATCTGGCGTTGCTCACGGGGATCGCCAAGCGGATCGACGAGATGGGGGCGCAAGACGGCGAATTCCTGGCAAACGTGTGCGAAGGCTCGGAGCAGTGGCTCGAACACATTCGCTCGATCAGCTGGTCGGAGATTCATGCCAAGTCGGGAGTGTCGCAAAGCGATATCGACGCCATCGCGGAACGGTATGCAGCGGCCAAGAACGTCGTGTTCAGTTGGACGATGGGCATCACGCATCACGTTCACGGCGTGCAGAACGTACAAGCGATCGCGAACTTGGCGTTCATGCGCGGCATGGTGGGGCGGACGAACGCGGGGCTGCTGCCGATTCGCGGCCATTCCAATGTGCAAGGGATTGGCTCGGTCGGTGTGACCCCGAAATTGAAGGACGCGATTTTCGAGCGGCTGGAACGAGAGTACGGCCTGACGCTGCCGACGACCGCAGGGCTCGATACGCTGGGCTGCGTGGAAGCCGCCCATGAGAAGAAGCTGAAGATGGGCTTTTGCCTTGGCGGGAATCTCTATGGCTCGAACCCCGATGCCAAGTATACGGCGGAATCCTTGTCGCGGCTCGAGAGCACGGTGTTCATGAACACATCGCTCAACACTGGACACGCTCATGGACTTGCGAAAGAAGCGATTATCTTGCCGGTGCTGGCTCGCGACGAAGAGCCGCACGCGACGACGCAGGAATCGATGTTCAACTATGTGCGATTGAGCGACGGCGGACCGCGACGTCACGAGGGACCGCGAAGTGAAGTCGAAGTCATCGCACTGATTGCGGAAGGCGTGTTGGCCGACTCGACCGCGATCGATTGGCAATCGATGCAAGACACGGGGCGAATCCGTGATGCTATCGCGAAAGTTGTGCCTGGCTACGACAAGATCGCCGACATCGACAAGACCAAAACCGAATTCCAACTCGGCGGCCGTACGTTTCACACGCCCAAGTTTCCGACTCCCAGCGGTCGCGGAGTGTTGCATCAACACCAGTTGCCGGACCTCCGCGGCGGCGGCGACCAGTTGCGGCTGATGACGGTCCGCAGCGAAGGGCAGTTCAACACGGTCGTCTACGAACAAGAAGATCTCTACCGCGGGCAAGATCGTCGCGACGTGATCCTGCTGCATCCCGACGATATCGCGCGACTCGGATTGTCGGACGATCAACGAGTGACCGTGCGTAGCGGGACGGGAGAATTGCGAGGCATTCGCGTGCGTCCGTTCGCGGAGATCAAGCCCGGCAACAGCTTGATGTACTATCCAGAGGCGAACGTGCTCGTGCCTCGGCAGGCGGATGGACAATCCAAGACGCCCGCGTTTAAGGGTGTGCTGGTGACGATTGATTCGTAGGGTGGGCTGTGCCCACCGAGGAGCGTGTATCTTGGTGGGCACAGCCCACCCTACGGGATCATGTCATCGCCCATTGCTTCCGCATCGACAACCCCTTGGGCGGCAAACTCCGCTGTCTTTCGATCGAGTTCAGCACCCAACTCGGCCAATGCCAATTGTCTCAGTTCGGCGGAAGGCTCGGCGGGAACACCTCTGTACGCGGCGGCCAAATTCCGGATTAATTGGATCGGCGTTCCAATCAAGCCCCAGGGAAATCCCCACCAACCACCGAACAGACAAATGGCGAAGCTCTTGAGTTGGTGAGTCAGGCCGCAGGAGCGACAGCCGAGCAACGGCTTGGTATTCCATTGGGTCATGACGAGCACGGAGACAATCGTGTGCCCGAACTGCAGGTCGATGGGGCCGCTGCCATTACAGTTTGGACACGAACCCTCGCGGATTTGCAGGGCTCGTTGCGCGACGATCTCGGGCGGGATCTCTTCGCCGTAATTGACCATCACGCTCTGACCGAGGCAGGCCTTATTGCAGAACCGCAAGTCACCGAACCGCTCTCCGCCAAACAGAATCATCGTTCCACAACTTGCACACTGTGCCATTATCCGTCTTTTCCTATGCGTGAGTTCCGTACAGTCTTCCAGACGCGCCTGATGAAGATAAATCTAAACTCTTCGCCAGTAAAAGTCACGTACCGTGCGGGCAACTTTGCAGGACGGACTCCGTCGTCCGTCCGCGTCGAGCATTCCCCGCAGCGTCGCTATGAATATGCGGCGGATGAAGTATCCTAATGACGAACGAACGGCATGGCGTTACCTGCGTCGGTGACGATTGATAGACACCTGTACCGGCAAGCGGCATGGACAACACTTCTTCTCGATTCGCTTGGTGGAGTGCGGCGACGATATTTCTGGGCGCGTTCCTGCTGTTCCAAGTTCAACCGATCATCAGCAAGATGATTCTGCCGTGGTTTGGCGGCGGCCCGGCGGTTTGGACGACCTGCATGTTGTTCTTCCAAGTGCTGCTGCTTGGCGGATACGCCTACTCGCACTTCCTGATCTCGTCGCGGAACCTCCAGCGTCAGACGATCCTTCATGTCGTGATTCTGGTGATCGCGGCCCTCAGCTTGCCCATCATGCCGGACGCCGATTGGAAACCGCTGGACGGCACTCAGCCTGCGCTCCGCATTCTGTTGCTGCTGGCCGCCAACGTCGGATTGCCATACTTCATCCTCTCGTCGACAGGTCCGCTGGTCCAAGCCTGGTACTCCCGCTTCTACGCGGGCCAATCGCCGTATCGATTGTACGCCTTGTCCAATGTCGGCTCGCTCGGAGCGTTGCTGACCTACCCGTTCTTCGTCGAGCCGGCGTTGACGACTAGCTCGCAAGGTTGGCTGTGGTCGGCGGGCTTTGGGTTGTACGCCGTTCTTTGTGCGGGCTTAGCGGTCGTTGCCGGCCGATATGCATCGCGCGAGACGGCGGCGGTTGCAACTCAAGAATCCGCTGCGGAGTCGAACGAACAACTGCCTTCACTCGAACATCGCATGGCGTGGCTGCTATTGCCGGCGATCGCTTCGATGATGCTATTGGCGATCACCAATCATCTGTGCCAGGACGTTGCGGTCGTCCCGTTCCTCTGGATCGCCCCGCTGAGCCTTTACTTGATCTCGTTCATCCTCTGCTTTGATCATCCCCGGTGGTATCGCCGAGCCTTGTTTGCCGCCGTCACGGGTGTTGCGACTTTCGGTTTGTGCCTCGTCATGCTGGGCGACGATGTTGACTCGATTCTTAGGACGGCGAGGATCACGGACTTGCTCTCGATGATTCACATAAACATCGTCTTTGACGATCTCATCTCAGATATTGTTGTCGAGTCGGGCGTCTATCTCGGAGTACTCTTTCTGATTTGCATGGTTTGCCACGGCGAGATGGTGCGTTGTAAGCCGGCTCCGCGGCATTTGACTTCTTTCTACCTGATGGTCTCGGCGGGCGGTGCGCTCGGCGGGCTGTTCGTGGCACTTATTTGTCCGCAAATCTTTAAGACGTTCGTCGAGATGGGCATCGGCTTGGTGCTGGCCTTCATGCTCGCCTTGGGCGTGCTGGCCGACGAGTTTTGGAACGCCTGGGTGTTGAATCGCTTGTGGAAACAGTGCGTAGCCTTTGCGATTTGCTTTGCCTTACTCCTGGTCGTCGTGCGGGCTCAGTTTGTCACGTTCTCGAGCGACGCAGTGATTTCGCTCCGAAACTTTTATGGCATGTTGTCAGTCGACGACGAGAACATTAGCAAACCGTTGCGTCACGTTCGCAAGTTGCACAATGGTCGCATTCTGCACGGAGCGCAGTTCTTCGCGGAAGTATACCGCCAATCTCCAACTACCTACTACGACGAAGAGAGCGGTGTTGGCGTTGCCATAAAGAGGTTCCCCAGCCCTCAGCCTAAGCGTGTCGCCACCGTCGGACTAGGTACGGGAACGATCGCGGCCTACGCGACAGAAGGGGATTACTTCTGCTTCTACGAGATCAACCCCAACGTCCGACTGCTTGCGACGACGGAGTTCACTTATCTCAGCGACGCGCAGCGACGCGGGGCGAAAGTCAACATCGAACTTGGCGACGCGAGGATCTCGCTCGAACGACAGGAACCTCAGCACTACGACATCATTGCGCTGGATGCGTTCAGCGGCGATGCGATTCCGGCTCATCTGCTCACTCGTGAAGCGTTCTCCGAGTACTTCCGCCATTTGAACGACGACGGTGTCATTGCCGTTCATGTCAGCAACCTCCACCTGGATCTCAGGCCCGTCGTCGGTGGCCTTGCCGAATACTACAAATTCCCGCTGCTGAAAGTCAAAACCGATGACGAAACCGATGACGACACGCATGACGACCGCGAGGTCGCTGAAGCAACCTCCGATTGGATGCTGCTCACTCGCAATGAACGCTTTTTAAAGGACAACGTCGTCCGCGAACGCGGCAAAATCGTGAAGCCAGGGAGCTACAAATCGATCCGCCCTTGGACCGACCAGTTCAGCAACCTGTTCGAGATCTTGGAAAAACCGGATTGGATGACGGAGGAAGACCTAACTCCGACCAGGTGACCAAGAAACGCCGAGAGCGTGGACGCACGTCGCGTCCACGCTCCATTGTTTTCGAGTCGCTGAGCGATCCGCTCAGGACTTCTTCTTTTTCGTGGCGGCTTTCTTCTTGGTGGCCTTGGCGGTGGTCTTCGTTGCCTTGGGTTTCCTGTCAGCAAAGACACTGTCCCACTGCTCCGTGAATTTTTTGCTCGGGCCTGAGCGAACAATCGGTCCAGACATTTCAAACTAGCTCCTGCTTCGCGGTCACAAAAACTGACTTTTCAACAACGTTTGATTCTAAGCCACAAATCTCACAGCTCAAGGCCTGAATCGCTCATCGGATAAACTGATTGACGAAATCTTCGCCGAGTCCGACTGCCGCAAAATGCTCGCGACAGAGGTTGATCTTCGTATGCACGTCGTCGTGCCCGCACACGCGATCCTGTTCGTTGTAGTAGATCAAGGCACCACAGACGTGAAATAGCGTGATCATCTCGTCAACGTGATCGTCGACGACCAGCGTGTGAACTTCGCCCGGCGGCTCGAAGACGTACATGCCTTGGCGGGCGATCCAATCATGTTCCAGATAACGCCACTCGCCTTTGATGACGTAGCCGTGGACCGGTGCCGGATGCCGATGACGGCTGAGCACGCCGGATCGGCGGACCCGCAGCAGATTCACCCATTCGCCATTGACGCGGTTCAACAGCAGCGGTCGAAACCAAACATTCTCCGCTTGCGGCACCCACAGCCGTTCGTCTTCGGGAATCGCGGTGATGACGAGATCAGCGACTCCACACGGCGTTTCGAGTCTGGTGTCGGTCATGGTGTTGGCCTGTTCCTTCTGGCTGATGAGACTAGAGCGTATTTCAAAACCGGGATTTCGGGAGGGCGAAGCTCCTGCTGAGCCTGTGTTTGCGGAGTCTCGGCTCGGCGGGAGCCTCGCCCTCCCGGTTTTGAAATGCGTTCTAGGCGATCGAGTAGCCGCCATCCACCGGTAAGATGACTCCCGTTATAAAAGCAGCCCCGGGTGAACACAAGAATTGGACAGCACCGGTGACGTCGTCCGGCTTGCCCCAACGAGCCAGCGGGGTCCGGTCAAGTATTGCGGGGCCTCGCACGGGATCGTTGACAAGCGGCGCGGTCAAAGCCGTTTCGATCCAGCCGGGCGCGACGGCGTTGACGCGCACGCCTTGTGCCGCCCAGGCGATGGCCAGCGACTTCGTGAGCTGCGCGATTCCGCCCTTACTGGCACTGTAAGCGGGAGCGTGACCGCTGCCGAAGAAGCTCAGCATCGAAGCGATATTCACGACGCAGCCGCCGCTGGCGACAAGCAGCGGCTTGCACGCCGAACAAGTCCGCATCGTCCCGTTAAGATTCACATCGATCACGTGTTCGAATGCATCAGGCTCGTGTTCCGCTTCATGGCGCAAGATCGTTCCAGCGGCGTTGACGAGAATGTCGAGCCTCGTCAACGATCCGACGAGCTGTTGGATCTCGATCGCGCGAGTGATATCCAGCAGCCGCGTATCGATCGTTTCCGAACCGGATTGAAACGCGTCCAGTTCGAGCTGTGTAACGCCTGTCGCAATGACGTCGCAGCCATCTGCCGCAAAGGCGCGGGAAATCGCGCCACCAATCCCGCCGGTACCTCCGATCACCAAGACAGACCGAGGCGGCGCGATCGCTGATGTACTTGAAGTCGCCTGCATGGCACGCATTGTGTCAGATCCATGCAAGTGGTCCAAGTGGCTCGCCCGACGTACAGTGGTACAGTTGAATAGCGGCTATCGACTCATCTCGGAACGCTGACTGCACTTGTTCTAAGAGTTGTGCGACGCTTGAAGGCGTGTTCACAAGCCTTCGCTACCATGACAATCTTCTGCTCCTCCCTTGACTCATTCATCAATGAGTCCTGACCCCTTTGATCCGTTCGACCCCTTTGATCCGTTCCAGGGAGCTGTCCGAGTCGGCAGCCTCCAGATCGAGGACCAAACCATCCACGTCGGGTGGCACCCTCGGAGCCGACGCTGGCCACCAGCCGCAGTGCTTCAAGATCTCTTCGATCACGTCACCCCGACCATCGCTCGGCTCTGGTGCCCGCGGTTCGATAAACGCCACGACCTGCATCTGCCCGCCACACGGTGGACAAGACAACGGGGCCACTTCACACGTCGAGTTTGGTCAGCGTCTTGACCAGCGCTTCGATCTCGTTCGTGTTCGTGACATCTAGCAGCCGCACATCGAGCGCACCGCCGTCGAAGGTGACACCCCCGCAGATGTGGCAGCGGACCTTGGTATTTTCGTGTGGGCGGTCTATAAGGCGCCGGCTCGGGTGCTCAGCCGGTTGCGTCGGAAACTGATTGGCTTCAAAGAGGGATGAGCTCGTTCCGATTGGCTAAACACGCACTATTGCAAGGCATTTTTCAACGATCCGGATTCGCCGGTTTCAAGGCTACTTACAATAGTGACGGCCGTTCGACGGACGAGAATGTTAACGGGGCACTATTCGTTTTCGTTGGGGGAGATTCGTTGTGCGTTGTACAACTTGGATTGTGGCCTTCGCGGCCCTGGTCGGATCGGCTATCGCCCCACTTCGAGCGGAGAACCTCACCCGTTGGGTGAGGATCGCTCAAGTACCGGAAGAGAACCGCACCACCGAAACAATTCCGACGCCGCAACAGCTCCCCGGCGATTGCCCGACACTCCAGCAGCTGGGTTATCAGACGAAACGACTTGACGAACTCAGTTTGAATGTTGGAATCGATGACGAGCAACTGCCGGCAGATTGTTCCGATGGTATCTTCCGTACGATGGCTCTGAGCGATGACGGAAGAGACTGGTTCGACACCGAGTTCAACTGGATAGCGAGCGACCTGTTCGCACAGCCTGCATACTTTGACGACCCTGTTCTAGAGCGTTACGGCCAGACTCGTCGCGCGTTTGTCCAACCTTGGTTGTCGGGGGCGCATTTCTTCGGCCAGTTTCCTCTGATGCCCTATAAGGTCGTCGTCGACCGACCGTACGACAGGGTGTACACATTGGGCTATCAACGGCCCGGCAGCCCGACGCCATGTGTTGCCCGACGCCTGCCACGTCCGTAGAGCGGCGGAGTTCTAACCGCAAGGCACGAAGCGTTACCGAAACTGCGCAATGCCCCAGTTCCCGTCTCTGGAGAATTTTCAACTCAGCTCGTCGCATCCATCCGCGCGAAGCTTCTCATGACGTTGACCTTACCGGTTACAACGATTGCGCGCATTACTTCTATCGTACTGGCGATGCGGCATTCTCTGTCCCGATGAATATCTCCGGTGGCAACACTTCACACAGTTGTTTCGATTCGCCGTTTGTAACACCTGTGCCGCCGTACACCTGGGAGCTTCGCCTTGATCAGAAAACGGCTAGGCAGGATCTGGCTCGTCCTGTGCCTCGCCACGACTGGTTGCCACACCCATCGCGAGCCGATGAATTTCGGCTCGGCGGACGACTACATCCCGTTCGTCCAGCAAGTCGAATACCCCGACGCTTGCCCCGATCATCTCGGCTCGCTCGACATCAGTAGCACGGTGGCTCCGCCGTCTGTTCGTCGCCCGGAAGAAACCGAAAAGTGGCCGTTAACCCTCGAAGAAGCAACTCGCCTCGCGTTGGCCAATAGCGAGGTAATTCGAAGCCTTGGCGGGCGAGTCGTCGCGTCACCGGCCACCGTATCAACTGTGTACGATGCGGCAATGCGAGACGCTGACCCACGTTTCGGCGTGGAAGCTGCTCTATCGGCATTCGATGCTCAACTAGCCGGGCAGTCTGTTCATCGAACAGCGCGATCGCCAAGTCAACAACAACTTCTTTGCCTCGAGCGGCGTCTTCTCCAATGACGGAGAGTTCAATCTCGGCATCAACAAAACGGCCGCCACCGGCACTCGCTTCAGCCTGTCGAACCAGACAATCTACAACCGCAACAACAATTTCACGATCGGTTCTGGCAACCGCTTTGCGAGTTACTACGACACACTCTTCACCGCCGAAGCTCGTCACCCCTTGATGCAAGGTAACGGTGTTGAGTTCAATCGCATCGCCGGTCCCAACGCGACCGTTGGCAACTACAACGGCGTCCTGATCGCTCGGCTCAATACGGATGTGACGTTGGCTGACTTTGAAGCAAACGTCCGCAACCTGCTCACCGACGTCGAGAAGACTCATTGGGAACTGTACTTCGCGTACCGCGACTTCGACGCCAAAGTCGAGGGTCGGCGACTGGCGCGGGAATCTTGGGAACTCGAAAGGCGGCGCGCCGACGCCGGCATTCGTACTGCCGACCAGGAGGCTTTTGCTCGCGAACAATTTTACGCCGCACAGGCGTCGGTCGAAAATGCATTGAGTGGAACAGCGGTTGGCGTTGGTGGTGTCTACAAAATGGAGCGCGAGCTGCGGCGGTTGCTCGGGCTGCTGACAAGTGATGGTCGAGTCATCGTGCCGGCCGATGAACCGTCAGTTGCCGATGTTCGCTTTGACTGGCACGAATCGCTAGAAGTGGCGTTGACGCGCCGCGTCGAGCTTCGCAGGCAGCAGTGGAACATCAAGCGGCGTCAGTTGGAAATCATCGCGGCTCGCAATTTCGAGAAGATGCGAGTTGATCTCGTTGGGCAGTATCGTTGGCGAGGCTTCGGCGATGATTTGTTCGGTTCGGACGGCACAGGATCGGGAAGCGCTTTCGAGAGTCTCTTTGACGGCGACTTGCAGGATTGGCGGTTGGGCGTCGAAGTCACCACACCGGTCGGGAACCGCGTCGGACATGCAGCTGTCCGACATGCCGAACTGCAACTGGCGCGCGAACATGCCATCTACGACGAGACCGAGCGTCACGTTTCGCACGAGTTGCGGGCCGCATTCACCGAACTCGATCGGGCGTATGCCGTTACGCGTTCGCGATACAACCAACGCATCGCCTCGTTCACGCGGCTACGAGCCGAGCGGACTCGCAATGAGCGGGGCCAGACAGACCTGGACCTCGTGTTGAGCGCCCAACGGCAAGCCGTCGAGTCGGAAAGCAACTACTACCGGGCCTTGGTTGACTACAACGTGGCCATGGTCGACGTCCACTTCGCCCGCGGCACGTTGCTCGACTATCTCGACGTTTCGATGGCGGAAGGGCCGTGGATCGACGAAGCTCATGACACGGCACCGCGCATCGCCAGCCGGTTCCGGCAGAAACACTTCAACTACTGTTTGACTTCGCCGCCGCAAGTCAGCGTCGGTGAGTATCCACAGCGACTGCCGCCAACCGAGCATGTCTCACCGCTCGACGAAGGGTAAGCTGAGACTGATAGGAAATTTGATTTCCCGCAACAGGTCTGAGGCTAGAAGGGGAGAATCGCTAATTCAAGGTGTGCAGTTGGGGCCTACCTGAGTACAAAATGCAGGTCGATGAACGCAACCTACGGGGCGATCCCGTAGCTCCTGCGCACCATCCCCAGGCCGACGTGCGGCGCAGCCGCAAAATTGTAGACGGCACACTCCGTGTGCCGAATTCCGCACACGGAGTGTGCCGTCTACATGGTGCGCAAGATATCATCAAACTCGCCGATAACTGACGTAGGTCAGTTCCTGGGACTCGTCGGCTTGGGCCGGGGATACCAGGGAGCTGTCCGAGTAGGTAGCCTCCAGATCGAGGACCAAACCATCCACGTCGGGTGGCACCCTCGTTCGTGTTCGTGACATCTAGCCCAGATTATTCATCAGCCGCCTGGCGATAGCCTGCGGTTCTCGCGAACTTCGAGAGAACCGCAGGCTATCGCGTGGCGGCTGATTTGCGCGGTGTGTTGGGCAAGATAGCCCTAACTCTTTTCACAAACGTATATTTTGAAGAATGCAGACGGGTTCATGAATAATCCGGGCTAGCAGCCGCGCATCGATTGCTGTCGAATTGGCAGGAAGCGCGTCCAGCTCGTGTTGCGCCACGCCTGCCGCAATGACGTCGCAGCCATCTGCCGCAAAGGCCCGGCTAATCGCACCGTCGATCCCCCCGGTGCCGCCGACAACCAAGACAGACCGAGCCGGCGCGATTGCTGATTCACTCGAAGTCGCTTGCATGGCGGGCATTGTCTCAGATCGACGCCAGCGGTCCAAGAGGTTGGCGTGAGCTCGCCACGAAGCTACCAGTGCCAAGTCGCCTGACGAACGTGTTCCGGGACAAACCCATCACGAAACGAGCGGCGGCTGAAAATCTCTTCCGTGATGGCCCACAGCGAGACCGCTTTCTGAAGCACGTTGTAAAACGGCGTGAATGGCAAGCTCAAACCAACCAGCAGGTCGCGCCGCCGGTTCGTCGAGTAATACAAAACGACGGTCAGAATCACGATGTCGCTGAGGATGTAGCAAATGTAATAAAGTAAGAATTGCTTCCAAGTGTCCGCGTGAAGATGGAAACAGACCCAGACCACATAGCCCCACAGCAAGTACACCAGCAAGACATTGAAGATCCACCGATCCAACAGCACGCCAAGGTTACTCCACCGGAAATTCGGGCTGAATACGTTCCCCATGTCGACATGCTTGCGGCACTCGAAGGTGATGGCCGCCCACTCCCACCGCCGCCGCTGTTTAATCAGCGTCCACCACTTGGTTGGCAAGTTCGTGCGGCATTGAGCGTACGGTTGGAAGGCGATTCGGTAGCCGCCCTTTCGCATTCGCAGCGTCAGGTCGCCGTCTTCTCCCGGCCCGACGTCCCAGCCCATGACACGTTGCAACGCCGTGCGACGATACGCGCCAAAGGCACCGGAAATGACACCAAGGATGCCCATTCGCGCCGCGAACATCCGCCCCACGAAGATGCAGCGAAGGTACTCGTAGGCCTGGCACCAGGTGCAAAGGTTGACAAAGGGATTGCGTCCGACGACCGCTCCGGAGACCGCTCCGACTTGTGGATCGGCGAACGGCTGGACGATTTCCCAGATCGCGCCCTCGCTCAGATCCGAATCTCCATCGACACAGACGACGACTTCGCCGTTGGCGAACGGGAGGGCAAAGTTCAACGCGGACGATTTGCCGCCACGGTGAGGTTTCGTCAAGACGAGCACGCCGGCGTGGCGTTTGGCAAAGTCCTGCGAAATCGCCGTCATCTTATCGCTGGAGCCATCGTCGACCACGATGATCTCCATCCGCGGATACGTCCCCCAGATCGACGCCAAGGTCGCGTGAATCGTATCGCCTTCGTTCAAGCCCGCAATGACGAGACTGACGGTCGGGCAGTATTCGTAAGAACGAACCTCCTCGCTGCCGTAAACCAACTCGCACAGCATGTCCCATAAGCACATCGCGGTCAGACCCAGCGAGTACCGCGGGAGATCGATCAACAAAACAGGCACCATCAACCAGAACATCTGGTCAATCGCCATTGATGAGAGCCAGTGCGTCCAATCGGTGAACATGATAGCCGATTAAATCCTCTTCCAGTGCCTGGTTCATCGGGAATCGAAACTCGCATTTCAAACAATTGCCGACCAATTCCAAATCCGTATCGGACCAATCGCAATCGAGGCATCGATACGGTCCGGAGAGATGCTCGTAGTCCGCGCCAACGATCAGATTTCGCGTCCGGCACTTCGGACAAATGATCGCGCCGTCCTGTTCAAAGTCGCTGACATACCCGATGTGGGCACAGGCGAAATGATGGATGAGCGGTCGGCTGTGAAGACGCACCGAGCCGCAGATGCGGCAACCGTTGCGGAACGTCGGCACGGCCTGGCATTGAGGACAGATCAAGACGCGGTCCATTAGCGTGGCACGAAAAACACCGAATTCGACCCACTTGGTGATCACTTCCAGCGGCAGATCCATGCCGAAGCGGCACGTGTGGGGATTGAATGTTGGCTCGATGTTCTCGCGGCGAATCAGGTCGCGGTCGTCTGTCGCAAAGGCCGCACCGATCCGCAAGCCCAGCTCGGTCGATTCAACTCGTTTTGCCTCGACCGACGAAAAGTGCAAGACGCTGTCGTGCGACTCGATCCCCACGAGAATCTGCTTGGTCGGCAATCGCTCGATGCCTGCAATCTCGAACTGCATTCCGCCAACGCTTACATCGATCGAGAATCCGTCCGCGCTATACGCCTCAGCGGGCGACCCGTCGGGCATGACGGGAATCGCGAAGATCGGTTTCGTCAGCAAATAGCGACTGTGTTGGCGGCGTTCGGATTTGAATCGGCCGCCCGCTTGATCGCTCGGCGACGAGGATTGGTCTTCGGCCTCGCCCGGCAACTGTTCGAGCGTGATCCGCCGACGGCGCGTGATCGCGAGTTGTGCCGCGCGGGAGCAGAATCGCAGGTTTGTCTCGGTCTTGGTCAAAAAGTCTTCGGCCCCGAGCTGCATGCCTTGAATGGCCGTTGCGTCGTCGTCGCGCCCCGTCAGCACAAGGACGGGCACGTCCGGCGATTCTTGCAGCAGTTCGCCGAGCGTGTCGAGTCCGGTGCAATCGGGCAACGATAAATCCAGCACAACAAGATCGAATGCTTCTTGCTTGAGCATTCGAACTGCTTCTCTCAGCCGAGTCGCATGATCCAGCCGGAACGTGAGGACACTTGACGTCTCAAGTACCCTCCCGGCCAACCGCTGATACGAGATATCATCTTCCACGTGCAAAACACGAAATGTTAAACCATCGCCCGGCGTTCGATTCAAGGCCGATTCGTCCCCCGTCTTGCTGATGGTCGTCGAGTCTGTGTTGGACGGATGACGTATTCCGGTAACCGCGCCGCCGAACACACTGGCCACGGTCGTGCGACAATGGCGAGCGATATGTGGCCGGCTGATCGGATGTCGTTGAGCGTTGCGTTTGGCGCGTTCGATCGTGTAACGGACTCGCCGCATGAGCCATTCAGGTTGACTTTGCTCTTTGATCAAATAGTCGCTCGCGCCGGTCGCCACGGCTTCGACCGCCCGGTAATCGTCGTTAATGCTCGTGAGCACCACCAAGGGTGTATTCGGTGCGACGACTCGTAGTTCGCGAACTTCTGTCGCCAGATCGATGCCCAGCGACCACGGATCGAGTAAGACGGCGTCGTAGTTGTCTCGCTCGAGTTGCTCGCGTGCCGCCCCAAGATCCGTCGCGCTCTCCAACTCGCAGAGCACGCCACCACTGCGCAACAGGTCGTTCTGAAACCCGCGTACGAAGTTTTGATCTTGATCAACGTGAAGTAGTTTCATTGCGCCCGGGCCTTCATTGCGATAGTGCCTTACTGCGACTGTGCCTTGAACTCGTTGAGGATTTTCAGCGGGTTGCTCACGGAGTACGGCAATCGAACCTCGCCACCTAACCGCAATGCGGCGGTGTCGTTCGACCCTTCAAGTGGTCTGGCGTAGATCGGCAGCAGTTTCTCGTCGCGGCGGTAGTGAATCTCGATATTCTTGGGGACGGGTTCGTATCGGTCCGCGATTCGAACGACGACGCATTTTGCCCGCACCGCCGCGGGCGGAACTTCCAGTTCCAGAAGCTTTCCCTCATAGAACCGGCCGGCGTCCTTTTGCGAGACATACAGCACGGCTTCGACCGATCCGTCAACAAGGACGTCGAAGATCGGGAACTCGGGATCGGAATACTCGCCCGTAAAACGGTGGACCTTGATCACGCGTCCGTTCACCGGCGCTCGGATGGCACCGAGGCTAACACTTTCGCGCAACCGGATGATCTCGTTCTGAATGGATTCGATGCGGAGCGCAAACGGCTTGAGTTGCGAGTGCAGCTCTTCTGTGCGGGCTTCCGATTGCTCGACGATGGCTCCGAGCTTTCGTACCGCCTCGGATAACTTCTCGACCTTGGAACGCTGTCCTGCCTCGTCATGGCGGAGTTCCTCTAACTTCTGTACGGGAACGAGAGCTTGCTGCGACAGATTCTCGGAGCGTTGCAGTTTGGCAACCATGTCGGCAAGCGTGCTTTGCTCTTGAAGCAACTGGCCCCACAGCTCGTAGTATTCGGCGACCGCGCGATGTTGATTGTCGTCCCGCAGTTGAGATTGGAGCCGCAACTCGCTGACCTGCGCGTCAAGCGTTGCCTGGGCAATGCGCAGCTCGTCTCGTTTGGCATCGACTTGCCGATCCAGCTCCGGATTCACGACCGTTGCCAGCAGCTGATCTTGGCGGACCGCTTCGCCTTCGCGGACGTGAATCGTTTGCAAGACGCCGCCCCACGGAGCCGACAGCTCGACGACTCTTCCCGTCACACCACCATAGGCTTGATATCGGAACAACGAGTTCCAGACAGTCAGCGCCCCAAATCCGACGACCAGCGCCAGAAACGTTCCGATGAGCAGCCGCCCCTTGGGACGTTTGGGCATCGGCGTCGGACGGGTTACCGGAGCCTGGGCGCTCGATGCTCGCGCCGCGCGTACCGGTCCTGACTCACCGCGCGCGGAAGGATTGCCGAAGCCGGTCGCCGCTTTTGGTTGCCGGCGGACGGCTTCAAGCAGTGCGGCGCCGTAGCCCGGCGAAGGCTCGTCGGCACTCACTCCTGGTGGTTTCTTAAAGTGTTCGAGTTGGCTCATCGAGCGAGCATCCAAACCGCCCCAATACCGTTCGGAAGGACTTCACATCATGTCGCGGGTGCTTGAAACTGCGGGCAACTGCGTTGTCGGCAACGCGGCTGTGATTGGCAGGTAGGACCACGTACCGAACGCGCATCCCGCGCCCGCCCGGCCGTAAGGTCTGCTCAAACGTAGCTCGCCGCTTCCGAGATGTTGCGTTTTGCCAACACGTCCGCGACTGCTGTTGGTCAGACGTTCGATGCGATTGGTGTAACCGTCACATCCCGATCGGACGTGGTTGCCAGCGTCTGTCCGGTCGTGAATACTTAGCTCACATCCACGCAACCCTCTGCCCATCTCACATGTAACCTCTCGCGAGCAGCTTCATGACGACAGAACGCTTACTCGGCGTCACGGTGATGCCCGAATACTTGCAGTGCGAAACGGTGAATGCCGTCTTGGATCGCTTGCAAGCGATTGGCATCAACTCGATCACGACATCGCCTTACGTGATGGAGCCGGCTGACGAAGCGACCGGCAGTCGGGAGCCGCCGATCGACGCCGGTGCGGGCAAAGTCCGTCTGTTAGACCGTCCGCTGTGGGGCCACCGCGAGTTGTTTGTCCGCACGTCACCGAGCTTCGAGCCGAACAAGCAACTCTACGAAGGCTTGTCCTATCAACCGTCAGAACCGGACGAGTTGACGAAGCGCGCGGGCTATGTGATCGACGAACTGATCGAGGCCGCACATGGGCGCGGAATGCGAGTTTACTTTCA
This sequence comes from Planctomycetota bacterium, assembly GCA_027622275.1. Lineage (GTDB taxonomy): Bacteria > Planctomycetota > Planctomycetia > Pirellulales > Pirellulaceae. The sequence goes on from JAQBZB010000150.1 coordinate 21,224, forward strand.
AGTGATGTCCGCGATCCCGCCCGGATATCGTGTTCAATTCGGAGGCCCGACCGACGACGATAAGCCGCGTCTGCCGGATGGCAGCATTCCAACGAATCGTGTCGCGAACAATGCGAGCCTCGCCAGCCCGCACGTCATTGCCTACAAGCACGCCATGATTCGCGACCTGTGCCAGCGATATCCGCGACTGGACGGCATCCGGTTCGATTGGCCCGAGTATCCCCCGTATTCCCTGGACGACATGTTTGTCGACTTCAGCGACCACGCCCGCGCCGCCGCCGAGCGGCACAACATCAACTTTGATCTCTGCCTCCGTGACACCAAAGCCTTTTACGAGATGCTGCACGGCGGACTGACCGATCTCGGGCTCAGCACGCTCGCGTATGGTGATGCAGAAAAGTTCATGGCGGAAGGTCTCGCTCGCTATGAAGGCGTGATGGAGATGATCGTGCTCAAGGCGCTGCTGTCCGGCGAGTTGCTGCGAGGTTTCCGCGAGACAATGAATGAAAGTGGTGCCGAACAAATGGCGATGCAGCCGAACGCCTTTCCCCCGCCGTGGTCGCGGATCTCGGGATTCGATTTTGGACTTGCGGCCCGATACAGCCAGGGGATCAGCGTCAAGCTGTATGGCATGCATTGGGCGATGATGCTGCGATCGTACGGCGACCAGCTACTGGCCGCCAATCCGGGCCTTTCCGAGCTGTTGCTTGTGCGGGCGCTGGTCACGTTGCTCGGCATCGAGGACGGCGACGGCGCGCCGAGTCTCGCGGACTATCGTTACCCGGGCCCTGACGAACCGCATCCCGGCAGCGGCATGGCACAGGCCAGCAAGATTGCTCAAGCCCAAGTCGCGGCTGGCCAGTGTCCGGTCTACACCCTTGCACACGGTTACGGACCAGAAGATGATTTCCAACGCCGCTTCGAGGTCGCCTGGAATGCGAGTCCACACGGTGTCTGGTTGAATCGATACGGCTATCTCAGCGACGCGAAACTCGAGATTGTTGGAAGCCTCGCGAACAACTAAGAAAGAGTGGACAAAGTAATTCCCGGCGATCGGGAGGGCGAGG